>CATZVV010000088.1 GCA_958425285.1 uncultured Lachnoclostridium sp.
GATTTATATTCGCTTATCAATACATACTTTGAGTCTGATATGTGGGCGTTGATTAGAAACCAATTAGTTCAAGACCGCAACGCCATGGAAGTAAATAAGCCGTGTTCTCTTCTTGCGAAATGGCTCAAAAAAGCAGACGCATCCAGCCCGAACACCCGGAAACTTGGAATTTACACCGCGAAGAAGTTGGGAATGTCCGTATATGACTATAAACGTCTGTGCGTGAAGCTGAGACGGCACATTGACGTTGTGGAACAACGGATGTCCGCAAATGAGTGGGATACCATAAACTATCCGGCGGTTCCGTCCAGAGCCATGATGAATTATCGGAAAGCATTTGCACGTCACGATCAGGAACGCTTTGACGAATATCTGAACAAAGTGCAGTCTGGTGAGCAGAAAATCAATTCATCTACACTGTATCCGTATGATATCGTTGAAAAAATCCTGTACAAGTATGAGGACAGCAAGGTACTTGAAGCACAGTGGGATAATCTTCCGGATTATGTAGACGGCGATGTGAACGCCGTTGTTATGGCGGATGTGTCTGGTTCCATGTCTGGAAGGCCGATGGCAACATCTATCGGACTGGCGATGTACTTTGCAGAACGGAACAAAGGCGCATATCACAACCTGTTTATGACGTTCTCCAGGAATCCGAAGTTTGTGGAACTGAAAGGGAACAACATTACCCAGAAAATTAACTTCATCTCAAAAGCTGACTGGGGTTGGAACACCGACCTTGAAATAGCCTTGCTGAAGATTTTGGATGTGGCGATCGAGAACCACTGTTCACAGGAAGAAATGCCGAAGTCACTGATTATCATTTCCGATATGGAAATTGACGAAGCGGACGGTCAGAATCATCGGGAGAACTTCTGCGACTATGTTTCCAGAGTCTATGAAGATCACGGGTACAAAATCCCGAACGTGGTTTTCTGGAATGTAGACAGCCGACACGATGTATTTCTGGCAGATAAGGACAGGAAGGGCGTGCAGCTTGTTTCCGGTCAGTCCGCAAGCACATTCAAGAATTTGATCGGCTGCGTGAACAAGACTCCGGTTGAGATGATGTACTCCGTCCTGAACGGCGAACGCTATCAGGCGATTCGGATTTGAGGTAAACCATGACAATAGCAGTAGATTTTGACGGCACACTGGCCGACACAGACGCAACCAAAATATATTCTCCAAACACCAAACTGATAAATTACCTGATTGCTCGCAAGAGAAATGGCGACAAAGTGATTTTATGGACATGCCGTGAGGGTTCAAGACTGGATCGGGCGGTTGAATGGTGCAAAGAACAGGGATTAGAGTTTGATGCAGTCAATGATAATCTTCCGGGATTAAAACTATTTGGGTTGAATCCGCGCAAGGTTGCGGCAGATTTGTATATTGACGATATGTCGGCGAACAAATAAGAATTTGGACTTCCATTCAGAGGGCGACAAAATGTTTGATTTTCTCAAAAAATTCAAAAAAGAATGCGTGAATACATCCGAACAATTAGAAAATACAGAGGAGGAAATTGAGGAGCCAGTAAAACAAGAAAAGCCAATTATAGCCATTATAGATGGACTTTTATATGACACGTCAAAGGCAATCAAAATCTTGGAATTTTGCGATACAGCAGGATATGGGATGTATTGGATAAATAAAACGCTTTATATGACAAGTAACAAAAGATTTTTTTATACAGATAATTGGGGGACATTAAAAAAATTAAGCGATGATGAAGCAAAAACAATACTTTCAAAACATCCAGGTAAATATCAAGAGATTTTTGGAAAGGTTGATGAGGCATAATGGCAGCACTAGACGGAAAAAATCACAATCGAAAGAGACTCAGACCGTGTATTGTACATGTTCCAGCAGTACAGGAAACGTATTACAAAGGAGAATATCTGGCTAGAAGGATAATCGAACCGGAGCATGAAGTAAACACTCTATTCCACTGTTGGCATCCAGTCCGGCAAATCCCACCGCAAGCCGTACCGTGGCGCAAAAGCCATAGACGCAACCTGCAGGAATCATGGTAGCTGTGAGTGGTGCCATGGAAACCGGACGCACAAGAACGATAAACGGGAACTGGCGGCAGAACAGGAGTTGACAGAGTATGAGTCGTAATTTTGATATAGGGGACAAAGTTATATGCGTGATATCCGGTGTAATTGGAACAGTTGAGAAATTTTACGTTCCAACTTCTTGCGCAGAACAAACGATGGTTATTACACAAGACGGGAGAAGATACCATGCACCAACATCTGAATGGAGGAGGCTCTGATGACAAAACACGAAGCAGTGGTTATCGAGACATATACAGGTATTGTTATGTTGACCGGAGATGACAGAAAATACGCCTATGAGTATGCAGAGAAACTTCTGGGCTTTCCAATTTTCACACATGAGTTTCCGAAATATGCGGACAAACTAAAGGAACTCAGCAAGCCGGATTTCATTGAAATTTGCAGGAATTTGGAGGATTGAAATGCTTAACTATAATTTAGATTCTGTACAGGCCGCAAATAAACTTGTTCATCTTTGTGAAAAGTATCATGAAGACATGGATATTGATATTGTTCACGGGAGACAGGTTATTGATGGGCGAAGTTTGCTTGGAGTATTTTCGTTAATTGGGCATTTTGTGACGGTGAACCCAATAGGAACGAATAATGAAAAAATAAAAGAGTTTGAGAAGGAATTAAAAGATACAAAATGATGGAACGGATCGATGTGCTGTCAAAAGAATACAGCGAAGAATTTGATGAGCTGCGGAAAAATAGAGTAGAAATGAGTTTTTATAAGTACGGGCCAGCAAGGAAGAATTTTGCTACTGGGAATGTACAAGCAATACCTACAATGGAATTGTGCGTTAAGAAATATCAGGAGACTGGGAATCGAGAGTACCTTGTGGACGCAGCAAATTACCTTATGTTCGAGTATATGTTCCCGCAGCACCCAAAAGCGCATTTTAGGGCAACAAGCAGTGAAGAAAGCGCCGGTATTGTTGGTATGAGCGTGAACGAAATGGAGAGATTTAAGAATGATTCGTATTGATAACGTTGTGATTCCATCCCCGGAACAGTGGAAAGCAATTATTATGGGAATGAGAAATCCACTTAATAGTTGGAATCGAAGTGATAGCCAGTTTTGGCCGGAACATATGCAACTAGGGGATAAGGATAGAGACTTAATGAAGCGTCTCGCGGATGGAGGGCCGGTCCATGCGAAATATAGACGGATGATCGCTGTTTATGCTGACATTACCGCTCCTTTATACTGGTGGAAAGAAGCGGACACCTATAGGGCGGGCGTAGAGAAAAATTCCTGTAGTACCATGCACAAGATTGCAGCGAAGAAGTTTACGCTGGAAGATTTTAGTTATGAGAATTTGTTTAATGAACCAGAAAATGGATATTTTGGCCGGAATGCTTTTTCTAGTCTTATTGATGAATTGAATAAGGCTCGAAATCTCTACCTCAGCACTAAAGATAAAAAGTACTGGTATCAGATGATTCAGATTCTTCCTAGCAGCTATAACCAGAAGCGCACAGTGATGATGAATTACGAGGTACTTTGTAATATTTATCATTCAAGGAAGGGACATAAACTTGAGGAGTGGAACCAATTTTGTTCCTGGATTGAAAAGTTACCAAATTCTGAATTGATAACAGGGGAGAGGAATGTTAGCACACGTTAAGATTGAACAAGACAAAGAGAATAAGCACATACATAGAGTGTTCATAGACGGAAAACAGATTGAAAAAATCACACATCTTGACTTTCAAGTAGATCCATGTGAAATTCCGAGTGTTACACTGAATATCGAGCGAATGAGTGGAATTGATTTTGAAGGACAAGCAGAAGTGAATTTTTTGAAAGACCCATTTACGGTTCAAAATGCCTGTAAAATTCTCCGAGAAGAACTTCTGAAGCATGGGGATTTATATGATGGATTTTTGAGTAGTATCAAATCGGCTGTTATTGAATATGCAAAAGATTGCTATGCTTTTGGCGGAGATTCGGAAATATTAGCAGAAGAAATTTTAGATCGGATAATTGGGGAGGAGTAGTATGTTAGCAATTATTTGTTTGTGGTGGATTGGGTATCAGTTATCAGCTCCAACTTGGTTTTATGTTCTGCTAGGGATAAACATATTTCTTAAAATTATGTCATTTGGAATTGATATGTACAATAAAGGAAAGTCGTGCGGTGATTAATATGGGGTTTAGATATTTAGTGACATTCATTGATGTGTTGATGGTCTTTTGCTTGATATATTTTATGGGAGGACTTTCATGGAAAGATAATAAAGCCTCTGTTTTAGGATTTGGCGTGATGATGTTCTCTTACATAGCAAGTATTGTACTGATGTGGATATAGGCTTACTTTGGGCTATCGCCAAGCGGTAAGGCACAGCACTTTGACTGCTGCATTCGTTGGTTCAAATCCAACTAGCCCAGTTGGTTTTCTATTTTGGCATGAAAACCTTCACCACCTACGGCAACGGCTGTGATTAAAGGGGTGTCAAACGCTCCGGGTGATTTTGGTTCCTGCCCCATTTGACAGGATAGTGCCTAAAGCAGCACGATAAATAATGCAGAAACGGGAGAAATCCCGTTATGGATCATTATCTCAGTTGGTTAGAGAAGCCGCCTCATAAGCGGAAAGACATAGGTTCGAGTCCTATATGATCCATTCCGCCATAGCTAGTACCCTTTGGCTGTCAGGTACGGCGGCGGCTATGGTAGGAACCTGGCTCCCTCGCCTAAAGGTAAGGACAAAGCCCTTTCAAGGCTTAAATGCACGGTTCAAGTCCGGCGGGAGTCATCAAGTGGATGACTAAAAACCACTATAAAAAAACTCTGGAGCAAAAACCAGATAGACAATAAAAAAGAGGGTGAGCTGATAACGCGCCGAGAAAGCAACGGGTTTGTCTGCACCATAGCAGAATGGCGATAGGAGCCATCAAAGGGCATTTTTATGCGAAGCTGCAAACGGCAGTACCTATTTTCCACTTAACAGGGCGGAACAAACTGCTAGAAAGTCCTGTAAAAAAACTTTCCCAGAGAGATAAGACCAAAGACCGTGAGGAGCAGTAGCCGGTAATTCTGGAAAATCCCCGGAAGTGTGATGATTAAGAAATCTGACCTAATTGGGATGAAGATTTCAAGGTGGTTTTATAAGGGGATATGCAGAGTTTTAGTTGCGGAGTCTCTGCAAAAGTGCTTTCTGATGCGATCCAGAGAACTGTCACATAAAGAACCGTAACAGAGAGGAAAGAAAAGGAACTACCTTTCCTCTGCTAAGCCGATATAGTTCAGTGGTAGAACCACGGATTTGCAATCCGTATGTCACCTGTTCGATTCAGGTTATCGGCTTTGCAACAACTCAGATGACCGGTACATCGGCAGCACGATAAGCTGTGAAAGGTTGTTGCAAATTAGCTCATGCACCATGCTGCACAATGAGCAACGTGCAGATGATAAAAAATCTGTGCTTGAAATTTGGGAAATCCGTCGAGATATAAATGTGGGCGTCGGACGTGGCTTCATACAGTGAGCATAAGGGATGAGGAAGCTAAATTCATTCTGCTTTGCGGCACCGTACCAAGCGAGTCGGAATAAAAATACGCCGGTAAATAACGCCATAAAAGCAGCTTGAAAAATCAATATTGAAATCCGGTACGTGGTCGCACAGGATGCCCGTATGGGCGATATTGATTAACCAACCGCTCAACCGAACGCGGTATATAAAGACATGAGGGACGCTGAATCCCGGTTTCTCCGTGTACCACACAGTATCTGAAGCGGAGTGTAAAACGGTACAGTGTATGGATAGTGACGGAAGTGGCAGACGTAGAAAAGCCAACGCAATCAGACCAAAAGTGCTACCATCTCATAGACGTATGAGACTGATTGCCTATCGTAGTTGAGGCGTGTGGGGTTCGAGTTCCCCACCTATCCATTCCGAAGAATTGCAATCTTCGGAAATTCGCTTCACTCTCTCAAAAGTTGTTGCGTAGGTTTTAATGGATGAAACGCTCATCCGCAGGCTAATAATACCTGGTAAATAGAAGTCATTCAAGGGGATGGCTTCCGGGGACAGAGATGGAAGGTTTCAATTCCCTCACGCAACAATCGGGTGTATGTTGAGACAGCATCCATCATTACGCCGAAGCCGCCCGTCACGCTACCGATGGGCGGCATTTAAGGAGAATTATGTGTGTAAAACAATGTGATTGCAATAATTGTTATAAAAAGAAAACCTGTGCTGACTGCCAATACTGCTTTGAAAATAAGGATGTGGATTGCAATTTACAGGGAATACAGGGGTGCAAATATAAAGTTGATTATCAGATAGTGGGGAAATCAGATGAAAGAATGTAACCGATGCAAGCATTTGGATTGGGATATGCAATATGCAGGAGAAGATTTCGGAGATATTGATTATCCATATTGTTCAAAGGGATATAATGTTGCGTTTTTAGATGATGAAAGCTGTGAATATTTTGAAGAAGCAAAGGAATTAGATTATGAACATGAGCTGTGGAACAGACTATACGGATAAGCAATATTGCTGTACCTGCAAATGGTACGCAGAATTTGAGGGAGTATGTTGTAACGCGGATTCAGAATGGACGGCAGATTTTCGCTGTTTGGATGATACATGCGATTGCTGGGAGGAAAAGACATGCAAATAATTTTAGAAGAACAAGATATGCAATTTATAGAAAAAATAAATAAAGATTTAGAAGAAGCAACTTACCCAGGACTGTTTGTAAATCAGAAGAAAAATTATTCTATTTCCTTTGATGTGGTTGACATTGCAAAAGCAAATAATTTTATTTATGAAATTGTAATGAATCCTTTATCAAAACATGTTCAGGAGATAGAAAATAAACTTGGCGTGAGGTTTACTTCCGTGAATTATTCTAAAGGTGACGCTAAACTTAACGAATTAAAACAGCATTTAAAAGATTTTCTTATAAAGCTGGAAGAAATTTAAATGGGAGGACAAGTCATGCGAAAAGAAGATTTGAAGGATTGGACGGTTGATAGGCTGAGAGATGAGATTGTAAACCTATCTGAGAAAAACTTTAATTTGGAGTGGAGAATCAAGCAGTTTGAGGAAAGCGAAGGAAGGTGGGAATGTGAAAACAAATCATTGAAAGACGAAAATAAGGCACTCAAACAGCGAATCAAAGATTTAGAAGATGTCTGTGACAGTAGCTGTTTCTCTGGCGAAGAAGATAAAAGAGATAAGCTGATTGCCGAACTTCAAGACCAGCACCATCAGGACTGCATTAAAATCAATCAGCTT
>CATZVV010000089.1 GCA_958425285.1 uncultured Lachnoclostridium sp.
ACTTGGCTCTTTTTCCGTATTCAACCTGATACTGTGCCGCACCTTTTTTGTAAACCATTTTAACGGATGCATAGATTTAATGACTTTTGGAATACTTCTAATAAAATAAATCGCAGAAAATGTGATAGAAAGTGAGGAAGTAGGATGAAACGAAAAAAAATTGTTGCATTCGCTTTATTATTAGCAATGGCAGCAACTCTTATGTGTGGTTGTGGAAAAGATAATAATACAAATGACAGTGGAAACGAGGGTAATTCAAATGGAACCACAAAGGCTTCGGTTTATTACTTAAATTTCAAACCGGAGGTAGCAGATGTATGGGAAGATATTGCAGATACGTATGAGGATGAAACTGGTGTGGAGGTAAAGGTGGTTACAGCAGCTTCGGGAACTTATGAATCCACATTAAAATCTGAAATTGCGAAAAAAAGTCCACCGACAATTTTTCAGATTAATGGACCGGTTGGATACCAATCGTGGAAACAATATTGTCGGGATTTATCGGATACCAGTTTGTATAAAAACCTTACGGATCAGGATATGGCAGTAAAAGACGGTGATGGTGTGTACGGTATTCCCTATGTTGTTGAAGGGTATGGGATTATTTATAATGATGCCATTATGAAAAAATATTTTGGTTTGTCTGAAAAATCTGTAAAAATTTCAGCTACCGATGAAATTACTGACTTTAAGACGTTAAAGGCAGTAGTTGAAGATATGACAAAGCTTAAGGGAAAACTTGGCATAGATGGTGTTTTTTCATCTACCTCTTTTGCAGCAGGTGAAGATTGGCGCTGGCAGACACATTTAGCAAATGTTCCCCTGTTTTATGAGTTTCAAGAGGATGGTGTAGCGGATAAAGATAATATTGATTTCCGTTATAGTGATAATTTTAAAAATATATTTGATCTGTATTTGAAAAATTCTGTAACAGAGTCGGGTCTTGTCGGCTCAAAGTCGGTAGAAGACTCAATGGCGGAATTTGCCTTGGGAAAATCAGTTATGGTACAGAATGGAAACTGGGGCTGGAGTCAGATTAATGATGTAGATGGAAACAAAGTGAAGTCTGAGGATGTAAAATTTTTGCCAATTTATACAGGAATGGAAGAAGATGCGGGACAAGGACTTTGTATTGGGACTGAAAATTATATTTGTATCAATAATCAGGTTAGTGAAGAGCAACAAAATGCAGCTATCAAGTTTTTAGACTGGCTTATTACTTCGGATAAGGGTAAGAATTATGTAACTGAAAAATTAGGCTTTATTTCTCCTTTTAAAACCTTTTCCAAGGAAGAGCAGCCAAGTGACCCATTGGCACAGGAAGTGGTACGTTATATGAATGATGCAGGAAAAGCATCTGTATCGTGGAACTTTACTACTTTCCCAAGTCAGACATTTAAAGATAATTTTGGAGCATCGTTATTAGAGTATGCAACCGGCAAAAAGGAATGGAACAATGTAGTGAAAGATATGAAAGCAGATTGGTCTGTAGAAAAAGAGGTGTAATTCGTGGAACGAGCAATGAAACGATATGTATGGATTCTTGTACTTCCTACATTTGCTGCTTTTCTCGTTGCCTTTCTTATACCATTTGTTATGGGAATATATCTTTCCTTTTGTAAATTTACAACAGTTGTTGATGCAGAGTTTATAGGGCTGAAAAATTATACAAGAATGTTTCATAATGGAGATTTTGTTTATTCCCTATTATTTACGACAGCTTTTACAATCGTGACAGTTATTGTTGTAAACTTAATTGCATTCCTTCTGGCTCTTGGACTTACAAAAGCAATACGGGGTACAAACCTGTTTCGAACGGTGTTCTTTATGCCTAATCTGATTGGCGGAATTGTATTGGGATATATCTGGCAGTTAATTATTAATGGAATTTTATTAAAATATGGAGTTACATTGACGACAGATGCAAAATATGGTTTTTGGGGACTTGTTGTACTAACCGTGTGGCAGTTAACAGGGTATATGATGATTATTTATATTGCTGGCATTCAGAATATTTCTACAGAATTAATAGAAGCAGCAAAAATTGATGGTGCAACAGGAATGCAGATTTTAAGAAGGGTAACAATTCCTTTAGTAATGCCATCCGTAACAATATGTTTATTTTTGACGATTACAAATTCGTTCAAGATGTTTGACCAGAATCTGGCGTTAACTGCCGGGCTTCCCGGAAAAAAGACGCAGATGCTTGCATTGGATATTTACAATACGTTTTATGGGAGAACAGGCTGGGAAGGAGTTGGCCAGGCAAAGGCAGTAATATTCTTTCTGATTGTTGCTGTCATAGCACTTGTTCAGTTATATTTTACAAGGCGTAAGGAGGTAGAAAGTTAATGGGGGCGAAGCAGCAAAAAATTCGGGAAGTAAATCAGATGTCTCATGGAGTAAGTATATTTCTTACTATTTTAATTGCATCCATGGCAGTTTTGTTTCTGCTTCCTATTCTTATTATTCTAATTAATTCCTTGAAAGGTAAATTTTATATTAGTGATGCACCATTCCAATTGCCGTTTGGGGAAATGTATGCAGGTATTACAAATTATATCAATGGAATTACGAAGACGGGCTTGCCGGAGGCATTCGGGTGGTCAACTTTTATAACCGTATGTTCCGTATTTCTTATTATCATATTTACGTCAATGACAGCATGGTTTATTACAAGGGTAAAAAACAGGTTCACATCAGCACTATATTATTTATTTGTATTTGCCATGATTGTTACATTTCAAAAGGTTATGTTTACGATGGTGCGTGTGGCAAATGTTCTATATTTGGATAATCCGTTAGGAATTTTACTGATTTATCTGGGATTTGGTTCAGGATTGTCTGTTTTTATGTTTAGCGGCTTTTTAAAGTCAGTTCCTTTGGAAATTGAGGAGGCTGCAATGATAGATGGGTGTAATCCATTACAGACGTATGTTCGGGTCGTGTTTCCAATTTTAAAGCCGACTGTTGTAACGGTTGCTATTTTGAATGCAATGTGGATTTGGAATGATTATCTGTTGCCATATCTTGTTATTGGTTCCGATTACAAAACAATTCCGATTGCGATTCAATATTTAAGAGGCGGATATGGTTCTATCGATATGGGTGCTTTGATGGCAATGCTTGTATTGGCAATTATTCCGATTGTTATTTTTTATTTGCTTTGTCAAAAACACATTATTAAAGGTGTAGCCGCAGGTGCTGTAAAAGGATAAAAGCTGGTTTGCATCAATGACAGGAAAGTATTACAAAAACGCTACCATGTGAAGCATGTATGTTATGTTTCTATGGTGTTGCGTTTTTGTTTTCTTTTATTCTTGTAATTTTTGGAATAAACCAGTAAAATAAAAATATTATTGTAAAATATTTGTTTTTTACCACAATTTTTTGAGAAAGGAAATGAGAGAATGGTACATAATAATATATTAGAAGCAATTGGGCATACACCAATGATTCGGTTACAGCGGATGGTAGAGGAAGAGAGTGCACAAGTACTTGTAAAATTTGAAGGTATGAATGTGGGAGGATCGATTAAAACAAGAACTGCTTACAATATGATTTGCGAAGCGGAACAGCAGGGATTGATTTCACCCGATACTATTATTGTAGAACCTACGAGTGGAAATCAGGGAGTGGGATTAGCTCTGGTTGGTGCCGTAAAAGGATACCGTACTATTATTATCATGCCGGATTCGGTCAGTGAAGAACGGAGAAAGTTAGTAAAGCATTATGGCGCAGAAGTAATGTTGATTCACGATGCCGGGAATATTGGGGACTGTATTAAAGAATGCTTAAATACAGCACTTCGTATGGCAAAAGAGAATGAGAAGGTGTTTGTTCCGCAACAATTTGAAAACCCGGCAAACCCTAAAGTGCATAAGCATCATACGGGGTTGGAGATAATGGAACAGGTGGCAGGACCGATACATGGTTTTTGTTCGGGAATCGGAACCGGAGGAACGATTACCGGAATTGGAGAAGTATTAAAGGCACAGTATCCGGAATTGGAAATATGGGCAGTTGAACCGGAACATGCAGCAATTCTGGCGGGCGGGACCATTGGGACGCATTTGCAGATGGGCATCGGTGATGGACTCATTCCACCTATCTTAAACAGAGACATTTATGATGAAATTTATATTGTTACAGATGAAGAGGCATTAACAACAGCAAAATGCCTTACCCGGGAAGAGGGAATTATGTGTGGAATATCCAGTGGAACAAATGTGGCGGCTGCATTAAAACTGGCAAAAAAGCTTGGAAAGGGAAAGACGGTTGTAACCGTGCTTCCGGATACTGCAGAACGGTACTTTTCTACGCCACTGTTTGAAGAATAGGAAGAAAAAAGACATAAAATGACACACGATAGACAAATTTGTCTGGTATTATTGACAAGATTGGATAATGATACCAAGAATGGAGTTTACCGGAATGAAAAACGAAAATATTATTTGGCATAGCAACAAAGTCTCCTATGAGCAAAGGTGTGAACTGCTGGGACAACAAGGCATAGTTGTCTGGTTTACTGGTTTGTCCGGCTCAGGGAAATCAACCATTGCTGTAGAAGTAGAACGAGTATTGCATCAAAAAGGAAAAGCAGTATATCTGCTTGATGGTGATAACATCCGATGTGGAATTAATTCAGATCTTGGATTCTCTGATACAGACCGAGATGAGAATATACGCCGAATTGGTGAAATTGCAGCATTATTTAAAGATGCAGGGATGATTACGTTAGTTTCATTTATTTCACCCTTTCAGAAGATGCGACAGTTTGCAAGAGAACGTGCGGGAGAAAATTGTTTTTTAGAGGTGTATGTAAAGACTTGTCTTGAAACATGTAAAAAGCGTGATCCAAAAGGGCTTTATAAAAAACAGATTGGACAATTTACCGGAATATCGTCCGGATATGAAGAACCTGTAAATCCTGAACTGGTCTTGAATACAGAGGTAAATACAATTGAGCAATCCTGCCAGATTGTGGTTGATAAAATTTTAGAAATGCAGAGAAATTGGAGGTAATAAAACGTGGATCATTTAGATATTCTGGAGAATAAAAGTATTCATATTATCAGAGAGGCTTATAGCGAACTTGGAAACTTATGCATGCTCTGGTCGATTGGAAAGGATAGTACGGTGTTGCTCTGGCTTGCCAGAAAGGCTTTTTTTGGACATGTGCCGATTCCGTTAGTGCATATAGACACACATTATAAAATCAAGGAAATGATTGAATATCGGGATAATTTTGCCAAAGAGTGGCATTTAGATATGATATATGGAGAAAATACAGACGCGCTGGCAAATAAAAGGACATTCCCGGAAGGAAATGCAACACATTTGGAATGCTGCCGTCAATTGAAAACAGAAGCACTTACAAAGACACTGAGTGGTGAATGGCCTAGGTATCGCTATAATCACAAAACACATCGTTATGATAAGGATGTAAATTGCGAGCCGTATACAGGTGTTATCGTTGGTGTGCGTGCAGATGAAGAAGGAAGTCGTTCAAAGGAACGGTATTTTTCACCGAGAGATAAAAACAATGACTGGGATATTGGAGACCAGCCGCCGGAATTTTGGAACCAGTATAAAACGGATTTTGCACCAGGGACACATGTTCGGGTACATCCGCTTTTGGATTGGACGGAACTCGATATATGGGAGTATATCAAACGTGAAAATATTCCAATGGTATCCTTATATTTTGATCAGGGAAATGGAAAGCGTTACCGCTCCCTCGGATGCGCTCCTTGTACCGGAGCTGTAGATTCTACAGCAAAGAATGTAGATGAAATTATTGAAGAACTGAAAACCGGTAAATTCGCTAATATTGCAGAACGTTCCGGCCGCGCGCAGGATAAAGAAGATGGAGGCGGATTAGAAGAATTACGTAAAGAGGGGTACATGTAGAATGGAACAGAATAAAAATAGAGAAGATATGAATATTGTTATTGTCGGACATGTTGATCATGGCAAGAGTACGATCATGGGAAGACTTTTGGCAGATACAGATTCTCTTCCAAAGGGAAAACTGGAAGATGTAAAAGAGCGATGCCGCAGAAATTCCAAGCCATTTGAATATGCATTTTTATTGGACGCATTGAAAGATGAGCAGTCTCAGGGTATTACAATTGACACGGCAAGATGTTTTTTTAAGACAAAAAAACGGGATTATATTATTTTAGATGCACCAGGTCATATTGAGTTTCTGAAAAACATGATTACAGGTGCCTCCAGAGCACAGGCAGCACTTCTTGTTATTGATGCACAAGAAGGGGTGCAGGAAAACTCCAGACGGCATGGTTATATGCTTTCTATGCTTGGAATTAAACAGATTGCTGTTGTTATTAATAAAATGGATCTGGTTGATTATAGTCAGGATGTTTTTGAAAAAGTAAAGAAAGAGTATGCTGAATTTTTAAGTCAGATTAAAATGGAAGCAAAAACATTTATTCCTGTTAGCGGATTTATGGGAGAAAATATTGTAAAGGCAAGTGAAAAAATGCCATGGTACCAGGGAGACTGTATTCTGGAAGCATTGGATGATTTTGAATGTGAAAAAGAAGAAAAGGATCAGATTTTCCGTATGCCGGTCCAGGGAGTATATAAGTTTACCGGGGACGGAGATGATCGTCGTATTATTGCCGGAACAATTGAAACAGGAAGCATTCAGGTGGGAGATGAGATTCGATTTTTCCCATCTGGGAAGAAGAGTCATGTCAAATCAATTGAAGGCTTTAACGTAGAACCACGAAATGAAATTTCGGCAGGCTATAGCACCGGTTTTACAATGGAGGAGCAGATTTATATTAAGCGCGGAGAAGTTATGACAAAGGGTGATGAAAAAGGGTTACAGGTTGCCTCTAGAATCCGTGCAAATGTATTTTGGCTTGGTAAGAGCGATTTTGTTCCGGGGAAAGAATACTTTTTGAAAGTTGGCTTTCAGAAAGTTCGTTGTGAACTGGAACGCATTGAAGGAATTATCAATTCCTCAAATCTGGAACAGAAAAAGAGCGAAGGGGTAGCCAACCATGAAGTGGCAGAAGTAATTATTAAAACCGAAAAGCCGATTGCTTTTGATCTTGTAGAAGATATAGCAAAAACAAGCCGTTTTGTTATTGTTGATAATTATGAAATTGCAGGAGGCGGAATTATTACGAAAGAATTGGAGGATGATAACAGTTCTATTCGGGCAGATGTACTGCTTCGCAATTATAAATGGGAGAGAAGTGATATAGGCAGAGAACGCCGTGCAAAACA
>CATZVV010000090.1 GCA_958425285.1 uncultured Lachnoclostridium sp.
GATAATACTACCGGATTTTTCGATGCATAGGATTCCGCACGACCCAAAATAATACAGTTTACAACAATAAGCGGAATATAAATTCCCAGCATGTCATATAAAAATGGAATATATGCCTGCAAAACGAGCTGTACAATTGTTACAAAGGAAGCTACTACTACAATAAATGCCGGAATACGTACCTTTTCCGGAATGATATTCCGCAATAAAGAAATCAGTATATTGGACATAACAAGCACTACCGTTGTTGTAAGTCCCATTCCCATTCCTCCGATGGCCGACGAAGTTACCGCCAAAGTAGGACACATTCCAAGCATTAATATAAATGTTGGATTTTCTTTAATGATACCGTTATATAAACGTTCGATATATCGATTCATGCTGCACCTACCCTTCTAATCCTGCAACAAACTTCAACACCTGATTTACTGCATTTGTAATCGCTTTAGATGTAATCGTTGCACCGCTAATTGCACTAACCTCATTTTCATTAGACGCTTCACCTTTGACAAGTGATACTTCTCCGCTTTTCCCCTGGTACTGACTCTTAAATTCGTCCTCTACGCATTTTGCACCCAGTCCGGCAGTCTCACTCATATCAATAATCTCAATTCCACCAATGGTTCCATCCATTTTTACTCCCATAGAAAACTGAATACTGCCGCCATAACCTTCCTTTGAAGTAACCAAAAATACATACCCAGCCTCTTCACCTTTTGCGTCCTTGGCAACACGTACTCTCTCTATCTCCGAACCCTCCGGAGTAAATGCCTCTAATTTCTCATTTAAGGCTTCCTCTTCTTCAAATGTTTTTCCTTCAGGCAAAACTGCCTGATAAGAAAGTTGTTCCGTCTTATTTTTTGCTTCTTCAATTGGTTTTTTGGTTATATTATAGGCAAGTGCAAGAAGGAGACCAGCCACAACTGTAATTCCGCATAAAATCAATGCATCACGTACAAAATTATCACCTTTTCGTTTTATTTTACTCATTTTGCTTCCTCCTTCTTTTCCGGTTTTACATAACCAAACGGCTTTGGTATTGTCCATCTTTCAATCAGAGGGACAAGTAAATTACCGAAAATAATTGCATAAGACACACCCTCTGCCGTTGCCCCAAATTCCCGGAAAACGCCTGTAAGCAAGCCAAGAATCACTGCAAAAATAGTTTTTCCCATTGGTGTAATCGGGCTTGTTACATAATCTGTCGCCATAAAGAAAGCACCTAGCATCAAACCACCGCCACATAGATGTCCGGCAAGATATGTAAAATCAAGTCCATGTCCACCAAATAACACGACAAATAACGAAAGTGTTCCAATATATACAAGCGGAATCTGTAATGTGATAACACGTCTGGCTACAAGGTAAATTGCACCGATTAAAATTGCAATCACAGATGTTTCTCCGATTGTCCCCCCGATATTACCCATAAACATACTCCATAAATCAATACCCTGACCCTGTTCCAAGGCAGCCAGTGGAGTGGGACTTGTGATTCCATCCACACTGGAAAAACCATTCATCATTGATACTACACCAGTCTTTTCAACAACAAAATCTGTCATTCTCGTTGTAAAACAAAGCATAAGAAAGCATCTCCCTGCCAATGCCGGGTTCATAAAGTTCTGACCCAACCCTCCAAAAAGCTGTTTCACAATAAGAATTGCAAAAACACTTCCAAAAATCGCCATCCAAACCGGCATTCCTGCTGGCAAATTCAGTGCCAGTAAAAGACCTGTAACAAGCGCACTATAATCCCATGTTGTAATCGGACGCTTCATGCACTTTTCATATATATATTCTGTCAGTATACACGCTGCGCATGTAGACAAAATCAGAAGCAGCGCATTTAAACCAAAATAACCAATTCCAAACAAAGTTGCCGGCATCAGTGCAATGCACACATCTCTCATAATACTTTTGGTTGTTATATCGCTTCGCACATGCGGTGAAGCAGATACATGATACATTTCACTCACTGTCTACACCTTCTTTCTGTTATCTAAAATACTTCTTCTCGTCTGCTTAAATGACTGTGTCATACGCCGTTTTGCAGGACAGACATACGTACATGTTCCACATTCATAGCATTCCATTCCATATATTTTCTGAAAGCCTTCGTCATCAAAAGCATTGGAATACTCCAGCATTTTCTGTGGAATAAGACGACTCGGACAGACTTTAACACAACGTCCGCAGTGAATACATGCCGTTGGCTCATAAGCCGCCACTTCATCCTTAGAAAATGCCAACAAAGCAGAGGATGTTTTGGAAACCGGAATATCTAAACTGAATAAGGCAACACCCATCATCGGACCACCGGAGATAACCTTTTCCGGCTCACACTTAAAACCACCCGCCTTTGCGAGCATACTTTGAAATGACATTCCAATCTTCACTTCAAAATTGCATGGTTCATTAATTGCATCTCCTGTTATCGTTACAATTCGTCGTATTAATGGGGTATTCAAGCAAACTGCACGATACACGGAAATCATTGTATCTACATTGTTTACAATACATCCTGCATCTGCCGGCAACATGGAGGAGTTAATCTTTCTCCCTGTCGATGCATAAATCAACTGGCGTTCCGCACCTTGTGGATACTTCGTCTTTAGTACCTTTACTTTTATATTTTTTTCACTTTTTACAGCATCTTTTAAGCGCTCTACAGCATCCATTTTATTATCCTCTACGGAAATAATACCTCGCGCCTGTTCAAATAACTTCAACACAATTTTCAGACCGCCGACAATCTGCTCCGGACATTCCATCATCATTCGGTAATCTGATGTTAAATACGGCTCGCATTCTGCTGCATTCACTAAAATAGTATCAATCTGTTTCGGATTTTTAGGACTCAATTTTACATGTGTCGGGAATCCGGCTCCCCCCATTCCAACAATACCTGCTTCCTGAATACTCTGAATGATGTACTCTTTTGTTAAGTTTCCTATTTCCCGTTTTTCACCTAAGCCCTCAATCGCTCTGTATTCCCCATCATTTTTGACAATCACACTGTTAACCTTAGCTCCAGACACAGTCAATCGGGGTTCTATCCCAACTACCTCGCCGGAAACCGAGCTAATTATATTGGATGAAACAAAACCTGCCATTTCACCAATTTTTTGTCCAACCAAAACAACATCGCCCTTTTTTACAACCGGCACTGCTGGTGCACCAATATGCTGTGACATAGGAAATACCATTTCCTCACCGTCCTCAGGCAAAAGCATTCGAACCGGTTTTGACTTGCTCAAGTTCTTCCCATCGTACGGGTGTACTCCCCCACGAAATGTTAATTTTGACAAGATAACCTTTCCTCCTTGTTTTTCAATCGTTGTATCTCTTGATACACAACTTGATGTATTGACACACTTATATAGTTTAACACAAATTTCGACAAAGTGGAACTATCGTTTATATTTTAACAAAATAATAGCCACGATCTTCCTTTTCAGAAGTCCGTGGCCACCTTTTAATATGCCTGGTGATATTCTTTTTGATGTAAATATTTTTCTTTTGTAGCCAGTCCGCCGCGGATATGCCGTTCCGATTTATTAATATCCAGTACCTTCCTTGCCTGACCTGCAAGTGCCGGGTTAATCCGAAGGAGCCGTTCGGTTACGTCTTTATGTACCGTACTCTTGCTGATTCCAAACTGTTTTGCTGTTTGCCTGACCGTCGCATTCTGTTCAATGATATAATTTGCAATTTCAACTGCTCTCTCTTCAATATATCCTTTCAAGAGAAATCCTCCTGATTACATTGTTTTTACAATGTATGCAGATATATATAAGCTTATTCTTTGATTTTCCCTTATCTCTTTTTTATTTTCCTTTTCTGGCAATGGGTTGTTCTACCAAAAACTCACTTGCCAAAGAAATTGCAAAATTTCTTAATAACTTCATGATCCCTTGCTGTTATTTTGCTTTTTATACACAATCCAGCCTTCCACAATTCGTTTACTTTCATTAGAATAATCTTTCCCCTCTATCATATTAGTAATCGGACATTCTTGTAAAATCAATTTCTCATTTTCCTCTTGCTCCAATAAAGCAGGACATTCCCAGGACCATTTCCGATCACCCGATTGGGGAAGTGGAACCGATATGCTCTCGCCAGCATTGAAAAAAGTATCTACTTCCATACGAATGTCAATCTGGCTAACAATCTGATCCACTAATTTGGTGTTCAGACGAAAAAAGTAATTTGGCAATATCCCGGAAGTAATCACCACACTTTTTTGAGGATCCATCATAAGTAGCAGTGAAACTTCTTCTCCCTGATCTCTAATCCTTACTGAATTATCCAGTTTCAGGTAAGACTTCTCACTATCCTTCCAACACATATGCAATTGTTTCATATTTTCAATCTTCGGCTGCTTTTTATTTAACACATAAAATCCAAAAAGACCTTCCTTCGGATAATTACTATCCCCGCAAAAAATATCAAATTCTTCTCCATTTTCATCACCGTAAGATGAATCTGAATCCATAATCTGTTTTGGGGAATGCTCCCTCCAACCCATGCAATCCAAATGAATCAAAACATCCACAAGTGCTATGACACGATTCTCTGCCAAGAGTACCGGTAAGGATGATGATAAGTTTTCCTTTGGATTTTGTATAAATACACCCTCTAGATAAAAAAGCAGTTGTTCCAGTGCATTTGACTCTCTCCAATCCGAATCGTCATTATGCGATAATATACCGTCCATCCAGCACTGAATTTCCGATGAAATTTCCAAGTTCCCATCCCCCTGACTGTTAAACTGCATAAATCTTGCTTCTTTTCTTCGGATACCCTCTTTTTTTATTATTTGTGAATACATATAGCCAATCATCTTGCCATCACCATTATAAATTGCCAGAGTGCCATCAAAAAGATTTGGCATTAGCCATGCACGCACAGGTGCCCCTTCATTTACTGGGCAAACCTGAATTCGATGTGGCTGCATGATGCGTGGAGGCATTAAAAAACGATTCACTGGCATATCTTCTATTCCTTTTCGAAAGTATTCCGGAAATACACATTGAAACCTGTTTTGTTCCAATGTACGATATCTGCCGTAACCATCCAGAATTCTAAGTCGCAATATTTCACCAATTCCATTTCTTTTCCAATAAAATTCCGAATTATACATCGGACTGTAAATATTCTGATTCTGATACATCGCCACCATTGCCTGATCGTACTCATCGCCTAACACTCCGGTTTTTCTACATTCTGCCTGATAAGTCTCATCCTTTGCATATAACTGCGCAGGTAAACCTCCCATGGTCTGTGAAAGAACATCCATTCTCTCCATTTTTTTGCTTAATTCCTCAATCATTTTATATTCTGTGCAGTTTGGCTTGAAACTTTCTTTGTACTCCTGGAGTACATCACTCATATAGTCTGCTATAAACGGAGTCAAAATACCCTTCCCAGAAAAACCATCTTGCTTAGAAACACCTACCTTTTCTCTTCTGTAATCCATTCCTTCCAAAGTCCATATAGCATCTGAATCCGGATAAAATGCCAAACTCCATTCAAAAAACAATGGCGACCACGGATCCTCCCAATCATGAATACAGGTACCCCATTCCGCCTTCGATAAAAAATCTTTCCCCGTTTCACGATTTCTCAGCAGTTCCATATCTTTCTGCCAAATATAACACGGAAGCAAATTATCCTCCTGAAAATAGGTATCATAACCTTGCAAATATTTTCTCTGCAATCCTTCTCCCATAAAGAGTACACAGGGAGCAGATGGTTTCCAAAACAATTCCTCATCCACCTCTTTCACATGTTTGCATTTTGAAAGAAGTTTCTTGAGTTTCCTTTTTTTCTTATGAATATTGCGTATATATTCAGGAATTACCTGTATATATTTATCTTTTAAATCCAAATACTGCTGTATTCGTCTCTGACTCATTGGACGTCCATAAGAATCCACAACACTCATATACCATATAAAATAAACCTCTTGCTGCAGTGACCTCAATTCTGCTTTTAAACGGTTATACTCATATGCATACTGATTGAGCTGACTAATTATTTCCTGCTCCCGTTCATTATCTGTCTCATAACATTTTCCAATATTGTCTGCAAGAAAAGCCCGGTTATGAATCTCGTTCTTTAACAAATACTCCGATAGCTCTGAGTTTGCCTCGCCAGTTTTCTGGTATAACAATTGGAGTAATCGTTTCTCAATTTGTGCCTTCTCATTTAAATCACTTGTAAGCTCCGATGCTGCCAATGCAGCAAAAGCCTCCATAGAATTATTCCCAACTGCTACCCGTATATCCATATCAGGAACAGGACAATCACATCTGGGGCCATCCGAACAGATGGGAATTCTCGTTCCCCCAACCCACAGCATATCCTGGCACATATGCTTATCCTGTACTGAAAATTCATGAGCAGCCAAATACTCTGAAAAGGCATCTAGATCCTTCATATCAGACAATGGATTGTCTTCCTCACACTCATAGAATCCAACAACGCCATAACAAAGCTTTCCATCAAGATAGGTCATGCCCTTCAAATCATCATATAAACCGAGTGAACTACCACATTGCTGATAGTTTGACGCATATGCTGCATCAGCATTCTGAACTGCTGTCAAATCGTTCCGAGATTTAACCAGCCATTTTTTCTCACTAACCCCCTGAACTATATTCCCATCTGTATCCTCGATAAATCGGTATACTTGATAAAAATTACAAATTCTAGGGAACTGGCTGCTCCCATCCGGACAAAGAGTTCCTTTTGTAAAGGCATCCGGTAAAATCCATTGCAGGTACATCCCCTTGGGAAAAGCAGAACGATCTTCAAATGCTTCCGGCTCAACCGCACCACCAATCGGATTTACCATAAGAGTTTCCATTTTCCAGCGAATATTTCCATATTTCATGCAATTATCTCCAGGTTCATACATCACTTTCACTTTTAACGGTACAATCAGACAATTACTTTCCGCCAATTTCAATCACCCCCTGATAATCACGATTCATCCATTCCATTGCAAATTCTGCCGAAGTAATCTTTTGTGCCTCTGCTACACCCTGAATTGATTTTGCCATTTTTTCAAAATCAACAGTCCCCATTTCCTCGTCTCTAAATACTACAGGTATTTTCAAATCTGTAGAGGAACCCGTATCCAGATTACGCAGGATAATATGGTTATCCTCCTATCTCAAAATTTGAAATTTGTCAATATATCTCCCCATATATTTTT
>CATZVV010000091.1 GCA_958425285.1 uncultured Lachnoclostridium sp.
GTAGGCAAGGATAAAACTGTTCTTATCCGGGGCAGAAGGTTTGTATTCGTTGTGATAAGTATGTGGTGCGATGTCCTGAATCATATTGTAGATATCCTTTTCTTTATTTTGTTATAAAATAATTTCATAAGATTCTGATAAGATTATTTGTGAGTGTAGTTATAAATTCTTTATGGTTTATCAGAAAAATATAAGAAGATAATGAGTGGCAAAATAATACAGATTCATTATCTGTTCATAGTATATTCTTGGAGTTTTGTAAAAGCAAGCAATAAATATTTATTCTGAAAAAAGACAATATGTCAGATAATTTAATAATAATACAAAGAAAATTCATAGGTATACAAAAAAAACTAGATAGTTTATAATAGAATTTCAGAAGGATTAATGTTAGTATATGCGGAAATAGACAGGGAGGAAGAAGATTGAAGGTATTAATAGCAGATGATGAAATAAAGGTATGTCGGCTGATCCAGCACCTTGTAGATTGGGATGCCCTGGAAATGGATATTGTTGGTTTTGCAAATGATGGAAAAACTGCTTATGAAAGTATTTGTGAAAAGAAACCGGATATTGTGATTACAGATATACGTATGCCGGTATATGATGGACTTGAACTGATACGCAGGGCAAAAGAAGTGAATCCGGAGATTAATTTCATAGTAATCAGCGGTTACAGTCAGTTTGAATATGCACAGCAGGCAATCAAGTATGGGGTAAAAGACTACCTGCTGAAACCATTAAAAAAGAGAGAACTGGAAAACTCATTAACTGAAATTAAAGAATCACATGAATCTCTGATTAAGAGTACCAGAATCAGAAACGAAATGGAATCTATCATTGAAGCATCCAGAGAACATATACGGGAGAATTTTCTTATGAAAACGCTCCAAAACTCAGCAACTAATCCGCTAAAAGCAGATATGAGTCTGGAACAGTTGAATGAACAGTATGGTTGTAAATTTCATAAAGGATTTTTTACAGCAGTCAGAGTCAGGCCATTTTTCTCAAAAAATTCGGACAAATCTGCCGGTGACAGTGAAGAATTTGTAATGAACAAAATTCATCAGATGGTAAAAGAAAAATTGGAGATATACTGCGAAACTTATATGTCTACAGTATATCAGGATGAAATCGTATGCATTTTAAATACAGTGGATAAAGAGATTGAACCAGTCAGAAAAAAGCTAAAACATTTGATAGTTAATGTATCTAATTTGAAAACTGTATTTCCTGATATCAGAATAAGGATCGGACAGGGAAATACACATAGTTCTTATATGGGAATCACGGATAGTTTCCGAGAGGCAGAACTGGCGATCATGAATCGAATGGGCGAAAATGAAGATACATATATCTGCTACAGTGAAGACAGTAAAAGTGGAAAAACTAAAGAAGAAATTTTTGACAGTGGTCTGCGAAATGAAATTCTGACCTATCAGGAAAGAATGGATATTGAAGGAACCCTCCGCCTTGTTGACAAGGTTGGAGAGAAATTGAAGCCATTTAAGTATGACGGAAAACTGGTTTATGAAGTTTTTGGTGAATTAGTTGAAACATTGCGGTTTGGTATGAAATATTCTCGTGAAGGCAGAAATCTTTTTCTGATTGAAGATTATAAAAAACAGTACAGAAGGATATGGGATTATGATGAACTCTTTCAGTGGATCAAATCGGATCTGTCCCGGGTGCATCAGGTTTATATGAAGAATATTCAGGATGAAGAGAGTAAACCGATACGTGATGCAAAGAAATATATCCATGATAATTTCAACAAACATATCAGTCTGGAGAATGTCAGTGAGTATATTGGATTTAATGCTGCCTATTTTTCTACACTGTTTAAGAAAGAAACAGGAAAAAATTTCCTTGAGTATGTGACAGAGCTTCGTATCCAAAATGCAAAGAACTATCTCATACAGACTAATTATGACATTGCGGAAGTAGCATCTGCAGTAGGATATAATGATCTGAAATATTTTTCTAAATTGTTTAAGAAGACAACAGGATTGAATCCTTCAGAATTTAGAAAGTTATATAGTTAATCAAAATGTGCAGGTGCAAAAACTATGAAAAAAAGAAATATATTTAGCAGACAGGCAGTTAATTTTTTGTGGGTTCTTCTGGGATTAGGGGCAGGTCTTCAGTTTATAGAAGTTATATGGGCTGCATCGAAAGGATATCTGGGATTCTTTTCTATGATGGTGGTTGTTGTGACAGAGATAGTTATTACAGGAAGCATTTATGTGATTATTTATAAGTTTCTGATAAAACCATGTAATGAGACCAGAAAATTATTCAAACATTTTATACAGAGTGGAAGTTTTCAGGAACTGATTGATCAGGATTATCAGATTTTTCCAGAGCAGAATGAAGTAATGCAGAAGCTGGATTCCATATTGGATAAAAAGAACATTATTGAGTTATCGACAAAACATGCAGAACTTCTTGCACTGCAAAATCAGATCAATCCTCATTTTCTGTATAATACGCTGGAAGCAATACGAGGAGATGCGCTATGTGAAGGAATTGATAGTATTGCTGATACGACGGAAGCATTGTCTACATTTTTCAGATATACCATCACGGATACAGGAAATCTGGTTTCAGTAGAAGATGAACTGGAGAATGTAGAGAATTATTTTAAAATACAGCAGTATCGTTTTGGAGATAAACTGGATATGAGAGTTAATTTTCCGGATGACTATGCAAGGATCCTGGAATGTAAACTCCCTAAACTTACTTTGCAACCTGTAGTTGAAAATGCAATTTTCCATGGTCTGGAAGCGAAAGCAGAAGGTGGAGTTATCACCATTTCACTGGAGATGACAGAGAAGAAACTTCTGATCAATATTCATGATGACGGAATTGGAATTGACGAAGAAGAGCTTATAAAGATCAACCAGAGACTGGAGATAACTTCAGGGCCGCTGACAGAAGAGAAGCGTAAACGTGGAGGTATTGCTCTGCCGAATGTATCCAGGCGTATTAAGCTGTTATTTGGGGATGAATATGGAATACATATTTATAGTATTCCTAATCTTGGAACAGAAGTCAGGATATCGGTACCGATCATTACAAACAGGGAGCAGAGAAATCAGTGAAAAGAGAATTACTGAATATAGAAGGCGGAAAGATAAAAAAAGGGAATAATGTTATATTTGATGATCTGTCTCTGGAACTGTTTCAGGGAGAAATAACAGGAATCGTATTCGATGATATTCTGGAACAGAAGCTCTTTATTGATATGCTGCTTGGAGATGTTTTACTTTATTCAGGAAAGATTTTTGTAAATGAGGAAAGGAAAGCTTATGAAGAAGCTGCCAGATTGTTAAAACAGCAGGTGGCGGTGATTGGTTCTAAAAGTAAATTACTGCCTTCTATTACGATAGAAGATAATATATTTCTTTTTTCAGACAGAAAACTGTTTCTGGATCAGAAAGAGTATAGAGAACGTTTCCAGAAGTTAAGGACGGAACTGAATATTTCGGATGATATGCCTCATAAAGTCAGAAATTTATCTGCCAAGGAAAAGGTTATTATAGAATTACTTAAAGCCTATGAGGAAAGAAAGAAAATTGTGATTCTGGATGAGATTACCAGCCTTTTATCAGAAAAGGATCTGGGAGAAGTGTTTTCTCTTATTGACAAAATGAAATCCCAGATGTCATTTCTGGTTACAGTAGGATTTGAAGATTTTATTATGGAATGGATGGAATCTATTGCAGTTGTTCAAAATGGAAGAACTACATTTGTATCTGGGATTTCTCAGTTAAACTGTAAGTTGAGTAAAGTTCTGAAAGCTCTGATATATGAAAATAAGGCAGAAACATTTGGAGCCTATGGGCAGAAAGTAATAAATGGGCAGAACAATGTATTAGAAGTAAGAGATGTAAGTACCTGTTATCTGAAGAATCTTAATTTTACATTGTGTTCCGGAGAGCTGCTTAAGATTTATTATTCAGATGAAAAAAGCAAGAGCAGTTTCTGGGAAATGTTTTCGGGAGAAGAGAGCATTGAAGAAGGACAGATTTATATTTCTGAGAAATTGTATAAGGTATCAAATATGAGCCAGGCAGTACGTGAGGGCGTAGGGTTTATAACAGAAGCACCGTATAGGAGCATGATCCTGGATAATATGAGTGCAACGGAAAATGTGAGTGTGCCGCTGCATGAAAAGGTAAGAGGATTCTGGTTTGCGAAAAAGTATACCAGAAGTGTAAGTGATTTCCTTCAGAACGATGAGCTGAATAAGAAGAAACTGAAAAATATTGGAAATGCAGAACTACAGAAGCTGGCCTATGAAAAATGGCTGGTGTATCAGCCAAAGATTGTGATCATTGAGAATCCATTTACAGATATGGATATTAATATGAGGGAAATTACAAGAAAGATGATCGGAGCATTGCAGAAAAGAGGAATCGGAGTAATTCTTCTTACTGCTAACTTTGCAATTATGAATAAAATCAAGGGAGAATCCATGTTTATTAAGCACGGTGTGCTGACAAGAGAAGAAGAATGGTAAAACAAAAAAAGACGAATGTGCAATAATGATAAAAAATTTGGATAATTCGTCTTTTTTTTGTACAAAAATAAGAAACAAAAGAATGTCCCCCTTAATCTAAATATCAAAAGTTGAAAAAATAGGACCTCAAAGTTAATATGAATATACAAAATAACAAACGCGTAAAATAAACTAATGGGAGGGTTTACAAATGAAGAAAAAGTTATTAAGTGTCTTAATGGCAGCAGTAATGGTAGCCGGTGTTGGCGGCGTAGGTGCAGCACAGGTAAAGGCTGATGATGAGAAGATTCTTGGTGCAGGTATTTATTCAGCTTCTGATAACTTCAACTCTTATATTGGAAAAGCGATTACAAATGCATGCGATGGAATCTTTAAAACAAACATCGAAGATGGACAGAATGACCAGTCCACACAGAACAATCAGGTTGATACAATGCTGGCTAAAGGCGCTTCTGCAGTTGCAGTTTCTGTATGTGATGTAACAGCAGCTCCGACACTGATCCAGAAATGTAAAGACGCAGGAAATGTTCCGATCATTTTCTTCAACAAAGAGATAACAGATTACGATGTAATTAATTCTTATGAAAATGCTTATCAGGTAACATCTACAGGTGGAGATTATGGTGCATCTATTCAGGCACAGATGGTAATCGACTACTGGAAAGAACATCCGGAAATGGATAAAAACGGTGATGGAAAATTACAGCTTGTATATCTGATGGGTGACCCGGGACATACAGCATCCCAGCCGAGATGTGATTATCTCAAGAGCACGATCGAAGATGCAGGAATTGAGATTGACCTTCTTGCAGAAGATACAGGAATGTGGGTAACAGCAACTGCAAAAGAAAAAATGGATGCATGGGTATCTAAATACGGTGACGAAATTGAATGCTGCGTAGCAGGAAACGATGCAATGGCACTTGGTGCTTTATCAGCAGTAGAAGCAGCCGGATTTAATACAGATGGAGAAGAAAGCAGCAAATACATTCCGATTTATGGAATTGATGCTCTTCCTGAAATTCTTTCCAAGATTGAAAGCGGTGAGATCACAGGTTCCGTATTACAGGATGCTAAGACTCAGGGACAGACAATTGTAAAAATGGCAGAGAACCTTACAAGTGGTAAAGACGCTGTGGATGGAATCGAAGGTGTAGAAGTGGAAGAAGAAGCAAAAGCTGTACGAGTTCCATATCAGGCAATCACCAAAGATAATCTTGATTTAGCAAAGTCAACTTATGAATAAAAAATAACTGATTTTACAGGCAGGCATTCGTTTTAAACGGATGCCTGTAATAAAAAAGAGGGAAAGGATTTTAAAATGGGAACAGAATATATATTGGAATTAAAGCATATTTCAAAATCGTTTCCTGGTGTAAAAGCACTTGACGATGTAACGTTATGTGTACGTCCTGGAACAGTGCATTCTCTTATGGGAGAAAATGGTGCAGGTAAATCCACATTAATGAAATGTCTGTTCGGTATTTATTCATTTGATGAGGGCGAAATCATTCTGGATGGCAAAAACATTAAATTTTCCAGCCCATCAGAAGCATTACAGAATCATGTATCCATGGTGCATCAGGAACTGAACCAGGTATTAAATCAGACAGTTATGGAAAATATGTGGCTTGGAAGATTTCCAATGAAGCATGGTCTGGTAGATGACCAGAAAATGTATGAAGACACAAAAGCGATTTTCGATGATTTGGATATTCAGGTAAATCCGAAGGTTAAGATAGGAACCCTGAAAGTTTCACAAAAACAGATGATAGAGATTGCAAAAGCAGTTTCGTATAACTCAAAAGTAATTGTAATGGATGAACCGACTTCATCGCTTACAGAGAAAGAAGTAGAGCATCTTTTTAAGATTATAGAAAAGCTTAAGAAAAAGAATACCAGTATTATTTATATATCACATAAAATGGAAGAAATTTTGCGTATTTCTGATGATGTAACAGTCATGAGAGATGGCAAGTGGATCGATACAAAACCTGCCAGTGAGTTGACCATTGATAAGATCATCAAAATGATGGTTGGACGAGAATTAAAAGACCGCTATCCGGAAAAGAAAGCCAAGATAGGTGATGTATTAATGGAAGTAAAAGACCTCGGTACATTAAATCCAGGATTTGAGGGCGTTAATTTTCAATTACATAAGGGAGAAATCCTTGGAATCGCCGGATTAGTAGGATCTAAGAGAACGGAAATCCTTGAAACATTATTTGGCATAAGAATGAAAGGCAAAGGTCAGATACTGGTAAAAGGAAAAGAAGTTCAGAACAGAAGTCCAAAAGAGGCAATGGCGAATGGATTTGCAATGCTGACAGAGGAACGAAGATCGGATGGTATTTTTGGAGGTTTGAGTGTTGGATTTAATATGACAATTTCCAATTTACCGAAATATCAGAAGACGGGACTTTTAAACGGAGAAAAAATGAAAGCAGATATTACCAAAATGATAAATGCCATGAAAGTAAAAACTCCGTCAATGAAGTCCAAGATCGCAAACCTTTCAGGAGGAAATCAGCAGAAAGTAATTCTGGGCAGATGGCTGCTGACAGATCCTGATATCCTGCTCTTGGATGAGCCTACCAGGGGTATTGACGTAGGTGCTAAATTTGAAATCTATCAGCTG
>CATZVV010000092.1 GCA_958425285.1 uncultured Lachnoclostridium sp.
ACAATAATCTTTTTGATGCTCATCCTCCTTTCCAAATTGATGGTAACTTTGGTGCTACAGCGGGAATGACTGAAATGATGATACAAAGTCAGGGCGATGCCATCGAATTACTGGCTGCGATGCCAAATGCATGGAAGCAGGGAAATGTAACTGGGCTTCGTGCACGTGGTAATGTAGAAGTTGATATGGAGTGGAGCAATAATAAATTAACAAAGGCAGCACTTCGTCCCGAAACAAGTAAAGACCTGGAAATCAGAGCTACTAATCTTGCTAATGTAGTTTTACGGGATTCTAGCGGAAATGTAGTTAGTAAAACAGTAGTTGATGAGGATACGATTAAGTTCCAGGCAAAGGCTAATGAGGAGTATACAATTGATTATAGTGAGATTAGTTCAGACACTAATATTATAACTAATGGCGGCTTTGAGGACGGAAAAAATAGTTGGGAAGCAAGAGATGAAGCCGTTCTGGGAATGGCATACTCTACAAAGGTAAGCGGAAATACCGGATTAAAAGTGTCCGGAAGAACCAAAACCGGAGCAGGTCCGCAGCAGGACATTACCGGCAGGATAAAAGCAGGGCAGACCTATAGCATTTCAGGTAAAATCCATTACCGGCAGGATGACGGTGATACTGCGAGCAGTGCTTACCCGGATACAAAACAGTTTGTTATGTCGATTGTATATGGGGACGGAACGATTAAAAACATGGTCAGTGCCACTGCAGCGAAGGGAAGCTGGGCAGATTTGAATGGCACATATACCATTCCGTCAGATGCGGATCTCAGTTCAGTCAAAATATTTATTGAGACTCCGTGGGTGAGTGAACCGGATGTCTCAGCAGATTTGATGACATTCTATTTGGATGATATATCGATGACAGAGGATAATTCAAGTCCGGGTTCCAGTCCAAGTCCAAGCTCCAATCCGAGTTCAAGTTCCAGCCCGAGTCCACAGGTCACACCGACAGGAGGAGAAGTTTCTGTAAATGGTGGATTTGAAGATGGAACCAACGGATGGGAAGCGAGAGAGGATGCCGTTCTGGGAATGGCATACTCCACGAAGGTAAGTGGAAACACTGCCGTCAAAGTATCCGGCAGAACGAAAACGGGAGCCGGCATCCAGCAGGATATTACCGGAAAGGTAAAGGCGGGAGCCGCCTATACAATCTCGGCAAAGATTCAGTACCGCCAAGATGACAATGATGCGGCAAGCAGCACCTACCCGGATACAAAGCAGTTCATTATGTCGATTGTATATGGAGACGGAACGATTAAAAACATGGTCAGCACAACGGCAACGAAAGGAAGCTGGGCGGATTTGAATGGCACGTATACCATTCCGTCAGATGTGGATCTCAGCACAGTTAAAATCTTTATTGAGACCCCATGGGTGAGCGAGCCGGATGCTTCGGAAGATCTGATGACGTTCTACGTGGATGATGTATCCATGGTAGGAGAAACAGCAGATGCGGGGGAACAGGATAAAGCAGCAGCCCAGTCTGTCATGGAGAAAATCAATGCCATCGGTACGGTAAGCTATAATGCAGCGAGCAAGACAAAGATAGAGGCCGCAAAGAGTGCTTATAACAGTCTGACGGCAGCCCAGAAAAAGCTGGTGAGCAATTACAGTATCCTGACGGCAGCCGAAAAAGAATACAGCAGTCTGGAAGAAGCAGCCAAAGAAGGGGAAGAGGCGGAAAAAGATAAAGAGGCGGCCAAAAAAGTCGAAGAAAGCATCCGTGCCATAGGAAGCGTGGCTTATACGGAAGCGGGCAAGACAAAGATAGAGGAAGCCAGAAAGGCCTATGACAGTCTGACGGCAGCCCAGAAAAAGCTGGTGAGCAATTATAGTGTACTGAGCGCAGCGGAAGCAGAATATGAACTTCTGAGAGAAGCGGCTGACGCGGGTGTAAAAGCCCAGGAAGCTGTGAAAGCAGTGGAGGAAAAGATTCAGGCGATTGGTACAGTCACCTATGGGGAAGTTAGCAGGAAAAAAATAGAAGAAGCCAGAAAGGCTTATGACAGTCTGACGGCAGCCCAGAAAAAACTGGTGAGCAACTATAACCTGTTAAGTAAAGCGGAAACCGAGTATATCCGGTTGAAGACAGAAGCGGATGCAAAGAAGGACCCATCCGGTAATACGTCGGAGCAGGGAAGCCAGAAGGTAAGCCAACAGGAGGGAGGCGTTCAAGGCGGTATTTACCGAAGCGGCAACTATACGTATAAAATCCTGAATGCGAAAAAAAGAACGGTAAAGATAACCGGAGCCGTTAAGAAAAACAAAAAGACGATCCAGATAAGAAATACGGTAAAGCTTGGAGGTAAAACCTATAAGATAACAGAAATCGGTTCTTCTGCCTTCAAGGGCTGCAAGAAAGCCAAAATCGTAATTATAGGAAAGAATGTGAAGAAGATCGGAAAGAAGGCATTCGATCAATGTAAGAAAGTGAAACGGATTGTAATCCGGAGTAAGGTATTAAAGAGTGTCGGAAAGAGGGCATTCAAAGGTATCTCCGGAAAAGCAGTGGTAAAGGTACCGGCTAAAAAGCGGGCAGCTTATCAGAAGCTTTTGAAAAATAGAGGATTATCTAGAATATGAACTTAGAAAGGAGCAATGAAATTGAAAAGATTGAATATTGTATTAAGGAGGAGCGTGGCAATTATTCTAGCTTTTGCATTAAGTTTATCATGCTTTGCTGGAATGGAAAGTCAGGCGGCTAAAAAGGCTAAGCTTAAGACAAAAAAAATCGTATTAGAAGTAGGAAAGCAAGCACAAATTAAAATCCAGAAAAAAGGTAAGAAGTGTACATATTCATTTATTGTAAAAAAGAAGGCCATTGCAAAGGTAAGTAAAAAAGGTATTGTTAAAGCGAAGAAGGTAGGAAAAACGACAATTGTAGTAAAAGAAAAGAAAGGAAGAAAGAACGTACGCACTTTAGGAAAAGTACGTGTTGTGGTAAAGAAGGCATCTATAGCTGTGAAACCGGGGGTAACGGTAAGTACAGCACCAGATAAATTAGGGCAGCCTACAGCAAGTGCTTCTGTGAAAATTTCTTCCAGCCCGACTGCAATTCCGTCAGGGAATCCTTCGGTGAAACCAGGACAGGTATCATCAACTCCTGAGCAGTCGCCGTCTGCAAAACCAGTGCAGTCAGCAACACCAAAACCGTCACCTTCCCCATCTGCATCTGTAAAGCCGTCAGAGAAAACACAGTCACCTGCACAATCTTCCAAGCCGACACAGAGTCCGACATCGCAGCAGACAGAAGAAATTATTCTAAGTGGAGCAAATATTCTATCCAATCATGGATTTGAAGATGGCACTGAGCAATGGCTGGCACAGGATGAGGCCGAGTTGAGTTTGGCATATTCTACAAAGGTAAACGGAGCTCATGGATTAAAAGTGTCTGGAAGAACAAAAACAGGAGCTGGTCCGTATCAGCTAGTAACAGGAAAGGTAAAAGCAGAGAAGACTTATAAGGTATCTGCCCAAGTACAGTATCGGGAAGACCAGGGGGATGACAATAGTGCTTCTTATCCGGAGGAAAAAGAGTTTTTGATGACAATTCGTTATGGTGATGGCTCCAATGTGAATATGGGAAGAGTAACGGTTAAGAAGGGAGAATGGGGAACTATAACCGGAACTTATTCGATACCTTCAGATGCAGACTTATCCGATGTTCGAATTTTTATCGAGACACCATGGACGAGCGAACCAGACAGCGTAAAGGACTTAATGACTTTTTATCTGGATGATGTTTCTATGAAAGAAGATGTTCCTGTCATTTTAAATGGAGGATTTGAGTCGGGACAGGAAAATTGGTCTGTAAATGGAGATGCCGAGCTTTCCTTGGGGTGGACGACAAAATATGAGGGAAATCATTCTCTGAAAGTATCAAATCGGCAATCAACAGGTTCGGGACCGATGCAGGAAGTGACAGGAAAAGTTGAAGCAGGACAGGAATATAAGTTGAGTGCTCGTATTTATTATGATGAGGGAACTGTAACTTCTCAGACATTCAATATTTGTATCTGGAATGGTGATAAGATTGAGGTCATGGCATCTGGTCAGGTAAATAAAGGAAACTGGGGACTGGTAGAAGGTAGTTATACAATTCCTTCAGATGCCGATCTCTCAAAATCAAGAGTTTTTGTAGAAACTGCATATAAGAGTTCGCCGGAAGCAGATGATTTAATTTCCTTCTATGTAGATGAAGTTTCTATGGAGGAAAAAGACCAGGGATCACAGGATACACCGGATTCTGGGACAACACCTAAACTTATGGTGCCGACAGGAAATCTTAGTAATGATTTTTATACTCTTCCAGACTCTTATGATATAAAGAATAACTCGATTGAATACTGTAATACTACGAGTATCAATTATCCATCTAAAAAGCTTGGAACTAACAGACATGCATATGTACTGCTACCACCTGGTTATTCAAAGTCTAAATCATATCCTGTACTCTATCTTCTGAATGGTCTTCTTATGTGGGAAGGAATGTGGACAGACAATGATGCTATTTCTACAATATATGGTAACATGTATGCAAAAGGTCAAGCTAAAGAAATGATAATTGTATGTGTTGGTACAAGAGTAAGTACTACACCTGAGGATCAGGGCAGTGCGTTTGGTGCTGAAAATTGTAAGTATTATGATGATATACGTGATGAGCTAATAGACAGTTTGATTCCTTATATGATAGAAAATTATAACGTTAAAGCCGGAAGAGAAAATACAGCTGTAGCTGGTTTCTCAATGGGCGGAAGAGAAGCGCTTTATTGTGGATTATCTCGTTCAGATGTATTTGGTTACTGTGCTGCTTATTGCCCAGCACCAGGGGTGTCGGATGAATTGCTTAAAGGTCCAAATGGAGAAAATAAAAATAACACTGTTATTATGATTGGACGTGGACTTTCTGACGGCACTGTTGGAAATATTCCAAAGGAGTATCATGAAAAATTACAAAATAATGGAATTTCACATTATTTTTATGAGGTTCAGGGTGCAGGACATGATTATAATGTGTATTATCCAGGATTTTATTATTTTGCTAAGACACTTTTTAAATATTAAGATTGAAATAATAAAATAACGGTATTATAATTAATGCTTAAATGGGGGTGTGGCTCAGTGAGGGTGATACAACAGTAGGCGATCCACCAAAGCAAACAGTGATAGATTAAAAAATAATTTAATATAAAATAAAAAGTACACTTGATTGTGTGAATAACTAAAATTTAAGTTATTCACACAAGACAGGTGTCCTTTTTTATTAAGATAGTGTAGATTGTATTAAAAAACTAGTATTTTTTCAGAATTTTGCTATACTGTCTCATGAAAGCTGTTTTTACAGAGTGTATTTTCTGGTTTAAATATGTTGGAAAAGTAGAATTTTAGTGAGATGGGAGGGTGATTTATATGATTAGTCCAATATATGCAGATGCAGGATTTCGAATTTGGCAGTTGAGATATGAGCATCAATACACGCGAGAGCAGTTGGCGGAAATGGCTAATATATCAGTAAAATTTTTGTATGAAATTGAAACAGGGAAGAAAGGTTTCTCTGCAAGAACATTGTCATGTTTAGCAAAAAGTCTGGGAGTAAAATGTGATTATATTCTGAATGGTGAGGGGGAATAGAACGGGAAAAGCTCCGGCAGCTTCAAGTAAAACTTGGTTGCCGGGGCTTTTTATTCCGGGTGCACAGCTTTTTGCCTTCTTGCTCATTCTACTGTGACAGATTTTGCGAGGTTTCTTGGCTGGTCGACGTTGAGACCTCGGTTTGTTGCTACATAGTATGCCAGGTATTGTAAGATGACTGCGGTGACGAATGGGGCAAACATATCGTCGACTTTTGGTATCATGATGTGATGGTCACAAAGGGAGGCATCGACGTCGATTCCTTTTTTGGTGATTAGGATGACCATGGCACCGCGTGAGCGTACTTCCCGAACATTTGATATCATTTTTGCATATACATCAGATTGTGTTGCAAGGGCTATGACAGGAACATTGTCTGTAATAAGAGAAATCGTTCCATGTTTTAGTTCACCGGCAGCATAGGCCTCTGAATGAATATAACTGATTTCTTTCAGTTTGAGTGAACCTTCGGCAGAGAGGGAATAATCCAGACCTCTGCCCAGAAAGAAAATGTTTTCTGCTTTATCCAGTTTTTTTGAGATTTGTTCAATTTCTTTGTCGTAATCCAATGCTTTTTCTACCTTTTCAATGGTATCTAGGAGAGAAGACATATAACATACAGCTTCTTTTTCCGTTATTTTACCGTGAAGGTAGGCGAGACGGAATGCAAGAAGATACATGACGGATACTTGTACAGAATATGCTTTTGTACTCGCTACTGCGATTTCAGGACCCGCATGTGTATATAAAACATAATCACTTTCACGTGCAATGGATGAGCCTTTTACATTGACGACCGAAATTGTTTTTGCTCCTTTTTCTTTTGCCAGACGAAGTGCTGCAATGGTATCGGCAGTTTCACCAGATTGTGAGATTGTAATTAGGAGAGTTTTTTCATCAATGATTGGGTCCTGGTAACGAAACTCCGAGGCAATCGTTACTGTTACGGGAATTCTGGCAAGACGTTCAATCATTGTTTGCCCCATAAGTCCGGCATGCATAGCTGTACCACAGGCGGTAATGACAATATGATTTATATCATCAAACACAGAATCCGGTACACCGTCTGTAGAAAAATCTGGTAAGCCATTTTTCAGACGTGGTGTAATCGTGTTATGGAGAGCTTCTGGCTGATCATGAATTTCTTTCATCATAAAGTAATCATAACCACCTTTTTTAGCAGCAGCTAAATCCCAATTTACATGATGAATGGTTGGTTCATATGAGTTACCATGTTCATCCCATACCTCAATCCCATCAGGAGTCATCTTTGCAAGATGTTTTTCTTTTAATACAAAATAATCTTTGGAGTAACTGATAAGGGCCACCATGTCAGAAGCAATTACAGAACCTTTGTCTGTGTGGGTTGCTACAAGGGGGCTTCCGTTTC
>CATZVV010000093.1 GCA_958425285.1 uncultured Lachnoclostridium sp.
AACCAGCTTCATGGCTTCCCAGTTGACCAAAATCTTCTCAACAGATTCGCTACTGATTCTCCGAAACGATTCTGCCATCGCAGCTGGAAGCCCCATTTTTTTAAACATCCCATCGACAGAATCACCAGTATGCTTGATATATTCTTCATAAGACGGACAATGGTCATCTCCGACTATTTCTTTATAGCTGCCAAAAAAAGCAGCTTTCTGGACTTTGCTAGAATCAATCAGGCAACCGTCCAAATCAAAAATCAGATATAAACTTTTATTCACTATTTTCCCTCCATCCCATAATTATTTTTTTTGTCCATAGTAAGCATTGGATCCATACTTACGCATAAAATGCTTGTCCAGAATATGGTGAGGAGCTAGTTCCGCATTTGGCGAAATCATGCGGATATAAATTGCCATCTTCGCAACTTCCTCAAGAACAACAGCATGGTATACAGCTTGTGCTGCCTCCTTTCCCCGCACAAACGGACCATGGCTACGGCAGATCACTCCGGGAACAAACAGCAAATTCAGGCTGCGATTCTGGAATGTTTCTACAATTACCTTTCCGGTATATGTCTCATAGTCCTTTTCCACTTCTTCTTCTGTAAGATTTCGTGTACAGGGAATTGCGCCATAAAAATAATCGGCATGTGTCGTGCCATATGTTTCTATATCTTCCCCTGCCTGTGCCCACGCAACAGCAAATGGAGAATAGGTGTGAACAATTCCATCAATTTCTCCAAATGCTTTATAAAGCTCAATATGCGTTTTAGTGTCGGAAGACGGATTTAAGCTACCATCCACAATATGACCATCCAAATCAACAACGACCATGTCCTTTGCAGACAAATTCTCATACGCCACACCAGATGGTTTAATCGCGACAAGACCTCTTTCCCGGTCAATCCCGGACACACTGCCCCATGTGTAGGTGACCAAATTCCTCTTGGGCAGTTCCATATTTGCCTGATAAACTTTTTACTTTAATTCTTCCAACATCACTACGCTATCTCCCATGTTTATTCTAAAGCCTTACTATATTCGCTTTGAGTAATAAAATGAATCTCAAACTCCGGATTTGTCTGCACAATATCCGCAATCATTTCTGTATTTTCTCTTGTCAGTTCTTGTCTGTCCTTATCCTCAACGCCTGTTTCCAAATCGTTTTTATAGAACGTGTCACCTGCTGAACGGTATCCATCCAGTCCAGCTACATATACCCCTTCCACGCCGCAACGTATCAGAAGTCTAAGCAGCAAGATGGCGGAGCTATCCAGATTTACCCATCCGAATTTAATCAAAGAGCTATAGTTTACAATCGTGGTATCTTCTTCAATTGCGCCCTGAATATTCGATGTAACAATAACCTTCGTCTCAGGGGCACACTCCTGAAATTTTCTAAGATTATATCGGTTTGTACTGCTATAAAATATGTAATCCAACTGATATCCGCTAATCACATTATTGACTGCGATGACCATCGGCTTCTTCTCATCGATAAATTTTTGAATGTGCTCCTTTTCTGCTACCACCGATTTACCTGGTGCAAGCAGCAGAATATTGCGGTTCTTGAATGTATTGCTCAGCTTTTCTAATGCCAGAGCATCAGTCACGGGATTGTCAAAATACTCTACATAGAGCTTTTCCAGCAGAGCGTAGTCATACTTTTTCTTTTGAACATTGTCCAATAGTTCAATAATACCACGCAAATCCTTTGACTTAATATTGTGACGCTTTAGAAGCTGCTTCACATTGTAGGTATGGGCATTATAAATTCCGGCAATAAAGTAAGGAATGCTGTATCCCCAAGAGGTCACCTCCTGTGCTGATGCAATAACAGTATCAATTAAATCTAACAATTCGTCAATATTGTACTTTTCCTCATGCTTCTTATTGATAAACTGTGCAATCAATTCCGTATGGGCATTTCCCGCACTGCGACCACAGCCAAACAAAGAAGCATCCACCACAACATCCCGGTGGGCGCTCATCTTGTTGATATAACTCTGGGCATTTGCATCTGCCAGCATCAGGTTATTATGGGCATGGAAGCCCAGCAAAATATCCTTGGAGAGGTATTGGTCCGCAAGACCGGTATAGTGAAGCATATCTTCTTCATACATTGCGCCAAAGGTATCCACAACAGAATACGCCAAAGGTTTGAACTCATTAACTTTTTCTATAAAGTCAATAATCTCCTCATCGAAAAAACCCATTGTATCTACATGCTGAACGCATACTTGATACCCCTTGGCACGAATCTGTGCTGCGTAATCCAATACCAACCCAATCTCATTCTTCTTAAAACACACCCGGATTGCATCTATGGATCTTCCATCATACTCAGAAAGATACTTTAGGTCATACCGGCCGTAGTCTACCAAAGCTACATATGTTTTTCCTTTCTTCTTATTCTTCAGGAAAGGAATAATATCTTCTACTCTCTGGAAAGATGTACTTCCTTTGATATAGTCTGCATCTTTCAAAAAGCCACATTCTATAATATCTACATTTGCCACCTCAAGACCATGAATCATCTTGTGGATGTTCATCTCTCCCCACATCAAATTATCAATAGGGGCTTCCCTCAAGGTACAATCCAATAGCTGCAATCTGCCCATAAATCGTACTCCTTTCTTTATTTGATTAAGCCAAGTACATTCGCTCTTTTGCCGTCCGGCATTTCCAACAGAACCTTAGCCAGTTTCTCATCGCTTAACTGTGAAATCATCTTTCCGAGAACATAGTGGTAAACCGCCTCACCATCCTTCGAATTGATACCCTTTGCCATCATCGCATCATCATCCATGTGATACTGCATTCTGGCAAGCAGATAATCAAAGATGGTATCAATATCGGTAGAGGTCTTCAAATCCACCTCCAGACCATAAGGATTATGACCGAAGTAGTAATGCCACTCTCTCATACTTGCTTTAGGTGCAAGTTGAATACCGTCGGTAAAGAAATACAGCTTGTCCAAATCCTGCGAATTTCTATGATCTGGCCCCCACTTAAAGGTGTATGGCTTCATGTCCTTATCCAGAAGGTAATGGTGATACTCCATCACAGTGATCAGGGAATCATAGCCCTCTTTGAGCTTCTCAAAATAGGTCTTGCAGCCCTTTCTGTAGACATCTGCGCCTACCATTGGAGAAGTGCAGCAAGCCCACATAACATGATCCTCTCTGGCTTCACCAGTGATGTAGTACAGGAAATCCTGGAAAGGAAGTGTCTCTGCAGAATATTCATAAGGACGCTTAATTGCTCTGGCACCTTCCTTATCTGCCATTGCAAGGATGTCATCATCCTCAGAGGATACGATTACCTCAGCGATAGCATCCACCTGCTTCAGCTGACGGATTTTGTGGACAAGAAGGTTGGATTCACCAAATTCCAACGTATTTTTGCTTGGCAGACGATTGCTCATGCCTTTTGCTGGGATAATTGCAGTAACTTTTTCTCTCATAAACTTCTCTCCTATTATTCTTTGTTTTTGAAGAAATCACGCTTTTGTCGTAACTCATCATCGCTCATATTCCACCATTCCATCTGCTCCAACGATGCAATTTTCTCATCATCAAAACGGTATTATATGATTTTTGCTGGAACACCGCCTACAACTGCATAAGGTGGCACATTCTTGGTAACCACGGCACCGGCTCCAACTACCGCACCGTTTCCAATGGTTACTCCACCCAGAACCGTGCTATTACTTCCTACCCAAACATCATGTCCAATGTTGACTGGGTTGGGAATATCGTTGTAAAAATCCCCAGCATCCAGCACCTTTAAATACAGTCTGGATGAAGTGGATATATGATAGATCAGATGCTCAAACATACCAATGTGGCAGTTTGTGCCAATGGAACAGAAATTTCCTATATTGGCACTTAGAATTTCGCTTCCCTTCTGCACATAGGAATGGTATCCCATTGACACATAGTCACCTATAAAAACATCCGGTGCAATTTCAGATGTTGGGGTGAGTTTTGCCTTAAATGACACATTTATAGAATGTATCATCCCCCCCGAAATGTTTTTTTCGTTTTTTCAAGCGTAGTGTCCTGATCAGTCTCGATGGGATCAGACTCGTTACGATTTCCAACATTTTACTACCTTCCTTTTATTGTTTTGTCTTATGCTTCATCTCACTTTACTTCTGATGCGTTTTTTCAAAGCATATAGCTTTCGTATTCTTATATACAAAACAGGGCATCTGGCAATCAGCCAAAGCTCCAGTTTGAATTTTAGAGAAAACTCTAGACACCTTTTTATCCTGCGAATATTCCCTGCAATATCGTTACGGAGTTCGTCAAAATAGTTCCAACACTAATCGGCTGCAATAATGTTCTTTATAAAATCGTAGTTAACCCATATATGATCCCAGAGCGCATACACATTGTCTGGATTTTCTATATAGATATTCTTCCACATGACATGGCTAGCAAGTTTCTGTTCATTTACAGAGACGTGTTGAACCAATCCGTCATTCATACAATAATGATAAAAACACTCCTTTATGCTCACAAACCGTTTTACCAGTCCTGATTTGAGAACATTATAGTTAAACTCGCCATCCTCACCTACAACGAACTTCGGGTTCAAGCGTACATTCTTAACAACCTGCTTTGAGAACAGCTTCCCCCATACAGGCCACTTGTCGTCCTTCTGGAAGCAGAGAAGAAGGCATCCAGTATGTCCTGATGATCTGTCAGCTCTACGCCCTGCAAAACATCCACATTACCACTCCCCTCTGCACTGTCAACTTTTCTTCCGCACTCAAAAGTTCTTATAGGTATTCCCAAGGATGCTCTGTACGCATTGATCTATTGTATTTTCATTGTTATGAACCGGTACAATAACACTTACTAACTCCATTTACTTTATTACCTCCCTGCAGTTATATAATGCAACCAGAAATTTCAGGTTTAGATTGGCAATCCGATACTTGATACCTTTGACTTCACTTTTCGCCTGACTTCTATACACTTCCCTATACTGTTTCTGAAGTATTTTGTATTCCTCTTCTTTTAAGATTTTCTGATATTGATTGGCAACATATATAATACGGTCAAGCGGCTGTTCCATCTTCTTATATATTTGTTCCATGCCACCGACCTGGGATAATGCATAGACAAGTATGTCGTTATATTTTTTCTTCTCTTCCTTAGCAAATTCGGACACAGAATAAAACTCATGGAGCAAGGCACATAGCCATCTGAATGCCCATTTTTCCTCACAGCGAAAATCCCGTCTGCATATATCCAACGCTTCACTGATTGCCTGTATATTATCAACTCTATATTTAGGTTTAATATCATGCGAATCAGAATCGTTGCGCACTAAATAATCGTACAAATTTCGGTTACAGAAGGCGATTATCTTTGCTTTTTTTAATGCGACAAGCTGAACAATATACTCTTCTGCCTTCCGTCCCACAGGGAAACGAATATCCTGCAATATATCTGCACGATACAGCTTACCCATAACAGCAACCGCTTGCTCCATAAAATACGTTACGGCATCCTCTGCACTCAAACAATACACGTCACCTTTGTCTTTTAAGAAAAATGGTTTTGGAATAACCGCATTTCCTTTGTGATTCTGTGGATAAATCACAGATATATCCGCATTATTAACCAATGAAATCTCTACTAGAACAGAAATACATTCCGGCTCTATCCAGTCATCACTATCTACGAAAAAAATCCATTCTCCTTTTGCCGTATCAAGCCCAATATTCCTTGCCGAAGACTGCCCACCATTCTCTTTATGGATTACCTGAATGCGACAGTCTCGTGTAACCCACGCATCACAAATCTCAGGGCAGCGATCAGAACTACCATCGTCAATCAGAATCAATTCAATATTCTGATATGTTTGTTCTACAATACTTTTGATACATTGATCCAGATAAGCCTCTACTCCATATACCGGAACAATGATACTGACCAATGGATTTCCCTTTATCATCCTTACGATTCTCCCCACACTTTAAAAAACTTCTGATACTGATTTACGCCCTCATCTGCTCCAAATATCTCCTGCTTAGTAGCTTTCTGCCATTCAAGACACGCCGCATAATTTTCTCTCGCATTAATTACCACTGCTTCCAGTTCATCGGCATTAGAGAAGGTCGTATCCGTCAAACTCGTGAACATATTGGGCTCCTGCGTTGCATACCGAAAGGTGATTCTTTTCTTGAACAGCATATCCGTATACATTGTCGAGATATAAGTAATATAAAAATCTGGAATCATTTCAAACTCCTTCAAATCATCGCAAATAACATCCGTATCAGATAAATATTTAGCATACTCTTCCCGTTTATTGCTGGGATGAAAACGGATGTAACATTTTAACTCCAGATGTTCAGCCACTTGGTGTGCTGACTGGAGCATAGCTAGGTTATTCTTGAAATTATCCAGTCCGTCAAACACAATTCCGATCTTACTGAGAACATTCGTCTTTTCATATTCAAATTGGAATCCAGCATACTTCATAGGACCAACTACAACAATCTGCTTTTCCGAAATACCACATTGGATAGCATTGATCTTACTCAGCATACTGTTTGCTAGGTAATAATCACTACAAAAACCAGCAAAAATCTCATTTCCATTACCATGTTGTAATGTTGCAGTAGGGTAATTTTGTGATATTGCAAGCTGAGTGAGGGCGTTATCAATACTCCACTGATCACAAAAAGTCACGACTTTCTCACACCTAAACTTCTTTATAGCATTGATAAAGAAGTTTGCTTGATTGACAGATCTAAATACAGATACAGCCACGTCCAAGCTAATCCACCTATCACGGACAATCGCATTCAGCCTGTTAGCCCAAATAAAGACAAAAGGCAATTTGATGATATTTCTAATGGATAACTTTGTGCTTTTTCGATCAATCAAAAACAGAGTATAATTCCCTGCTTGGGTTGCAGTATTTTCAACACATTGCAAATAATCTGGCCGCATATACTGATTTCCAGTAAATATGAAAGCTATTTTTCCAGTTCCAATTACAGAACTTCG
>CATZVV010000094.1 GCA_958425285.1 uncultured Lachnoclostridium sp.
AAGGGAACTTGCCATGACGATGATACAGGATGTTTTGAAAACAACAGGAATTACAGCAACAGCCGGAATCGGCACGAATATGTATTTGTGTAAGATTGCGATGGATATTGTGGCAAAGCATGTTGAGCCAGATGAGAATGGTGTGCGGATTGCCGAACTGGATGAAATGTCATACCGCAGACAATTATGGAGTCACAGACCGATTACAGACTTTTGGAGAGTAGGCAAAGGTTATGCAAAGAAGCTGGAAGAACACGGACTTTTTACGATGGGAGATATTGCAAGGTGTTCTATTGGAAAATCAAATGAACTGTATAACGAAGAACTTCTTTATAAGCTGTTTGGAATCAATGCAGAATTGTTGATAGATCATGCCTGGGGATACGAGCCTTGTACTTTGGAGCATGTCAAGGCGTACAAGCCGGAAACTAACAGTGTAAGCTCCGGACAAGTACTTCACTGCCCGTATGATTTTGATAAGGCGAAGCTGGCTGTAAAAGAGATGACCGATCTTATGGTTTTGGATCTAGTTGATAAGGGACTTGTTACCGATCAGGTTGTATTGACTGTAGGTTATGATATAGAAAATCTGACAGACCCAAATAGGAGCGGGAAATATAATGGTGATGTTACGATTGACAGATATGGAAGAAAAGTTCCAAAACATGCTCACGGAACAACGAATCTGAAAAGGCAGACATCGTCAACAATGCTGATTACAGATGCTGTGATGGAGCTGTATGACAGAATTGTGGATAAAAATCTGCTTATCAGAAGAATTAATATTACAGCGAATCGGCTAGTAGACGAGAGCATAGCAAAGAAAGAAGAAAAGTATGAGCAGCTTGACCTTTTTACGGATTATAAGGCAAAAGAACAGGAGCAAGCTGAAGAAGACGCAGTTTTAGAACGTGAAAAACGTATGCAACAGACAATGCTTACAATAAAAAAGAAATTCGGGAAGAATGCTATCCTGAAGGGAATGAACCTTCAAGAGGGAGCAACAGCAAAAGACCGTAACGAACAGATAGGTGGACACAAGGCGTAGAAAGAAAATACGGACACCTATGCCACTGTAAATGGAGGAAGATTATGGAGAACCAAGACAATCACAGCTATGATGATATTATAAATCTGCCGAATCCAACTTCAACAAAACATCCTCGTATGCCCCTTTCTGACAGGGCAGCACAGTTTTCACCTTTTGCAGCACTTACCGGACACGAAGCAGCCATTAAGGAAACTGCAAGACGAACAGATGAAAAATTGATGCTGAGTGATGAAGTCATAGCAGAATTGAATGAGAAGTTAAAACTGATTGCTGAAACCATTGGTACACAACAAGTGGTCAGAATCACATATTTTGTACCGGATAATAAAAAAGCTGGGGGAGCATATATTTCTCACGCTGGTTATGTGAAAAGGATTGATAAATATGAACATACAGTTGTTATGGAAGATAAGACAGTTATCCCAAGTGAACAGATAAGTGATATAGAGGGAGAAATGTTTGGAGATATGTTTTAGTAACGCGAGGAGAAGATGAATGAAAACCTTGAATGATTACATGGCAATGTCCTACCGTATGGAAATTGTAGAAGACAAAGAAGAGGGCGGATTTGTAGTTTTTTATCCAGATTTGCCAGGCTGTATTACTTGTGGCGAAACAATAGAAAGTGCAGTAGAAAATGCACAGGATGCAAAAAAGGCGTGGCTTGAAGCTGCGTTGGAAGAGGGGATAGAAATTCATGAGCCAGTTAGCTTGGGAGGGGTGTGATGTACATATTTCAAGATATTAAAATTTGCGAACAACTTCCTAAACGCTTACCGAAAGGAAGGACTTTGACATAACATTAAAAAGCACCTTGTAGGTGCTTTTTCGTACGTGGGAAGATTACTTTATTGTTGACAAAGCCGAACGGCTTATTTTATATTTAAATCACAGGAATAAAGCCGAACGGCTTAAAAAATCAAATTGAAAACAAAATAAAGCCGAACGGCTAATTTTATGGAGACAATATGAAAATTATAGATTCGATAACATTAGGAGCAACTATAAGGGCAAGAAGAAAAGAATTAGGTTATACGCAGAGTGATTTGGCAGAATTTACTGGATTCAGTATCAGTTTTATTTCTGACTTAGAAAGAGGGAAGAAGACGGCAGAGATTGGAAAAGCTTTACAGTTAATTCAACTGTTAGGAATGGATATAAAAATAGAAAAGAGGGGATCAGATGAGTAGAATATTATCTGTTTATATTGAGAAAAACGGAAAACAGGAATATGTAGGTAAGATTGTTGGGGATTCTTCAGTAGATGCTTGTTTTTCTTATGATGATAGTTACATAGAAAAGAATGGAAAACCAATTTCTATTAGCTTACCTTTAGAAGAGAAAGCCTTTGATGAAAAAAGGACAAGATATTTTTTTGAAGGTCTTTTGCCGGAAGGGTTCACAAGAAAATGTTTGAAGTGATTAGAAAATGTTCTTCAAATCCATTAGAAGATCAGAAAAAATTGTGGGATATTTGTATCTTTAATTATCTAATTGGAAATACAGATAATCATATAAAAAATGTATCGTTGCTTTATGCAGAAAATTTGAATGACATTCGTCTTGCGCCGGCATATGACATGGTCAGCACAATGATTTATGAGAGTAGCACAGAAAATATGTCTTTAGGAATTGGTGGGATTTATGATATACGAAAAATTACAAAAGAATCTTTTGAGGATGAAGCGGTAGCTATCGGGTTGGGTAAAAAGTTTGCAATGCAGAGAATTGACGAAATGAGAGAAGGCGTCCAGGATGCGTTAAATGAGGCAACAGAAAGCTTGGCAGCAGAAGGATTTGATTCTGCGGAAGAAGTAAAAGAAAGAATTATGCAAAGAGGAGGAATTCATTATTTGTAATATTTGCGGGGAATAGTTTATATCAAAGAATGGATAAACAAAAGTGTATTAAAGCTCTTCTAGATAATTTATATGAAGTATATTTACAAGAAGGTACCATTGAAAAATACCAGAGTCATATTCAATGGGCATTCAAAGAGGCGATTAATAATATGAGATGTTTTTTCAAAAATGATTCTTTTTCATGTGAAAATGAGTATAGGGTTATATTGAAAATACCAGAAGAATTATTATTGGAAGAAACTACTGGACAAGATGGAATTCTAAAAAAAGGCCAATTTAAACGTGAAAATATTTTAATACCTTATGTGGATTATAAATTTAAAAGGGATAGCTTAAAGGGAATTACGTTGAATCCTTATGTCAAAGAAAAAGAAAGTGTATTTGAATTGGGAATCAGAGAATTATTATGGCAGAATAAAATTCATAATGTACAGATTTATCGTTCAGCAATTGACCGCCGCAGGCGCCAGAATGTGCCAAGGCATATTCTTTGTTCTATATTATCTAATCTTAAAAATAAAATATCTCCTCAAGGTTTATGGTAAAATAGAGTTGCGAAAAACTATCAACCAATCCACCTAAAGGAGATATATCTATCTTAGCTCAATTCAGCACTTTTTCTTTTTTTCATAATGAAATAGATAGGCGCAACAACAACCATTGCTCCAAGTCCTGCAATAAGTTTATACACCTCTGTATGAAATATCAGCCAAATACTTGCGAGAATCGCAATCACTGGAAATGTATATCCTAATGGAACCCTATATCCATCTTTCTTTCCATCACTTTTCTTTCGCAGTGCAATAACAGCAAGACAAGTAGGAATGTACTGGCTAAATCTACTAATCACGCTAATTGCAGCAAGCTCTGTAAAACTTCCAGTTAATGTAAGTAATACAGCTAACATTCCCGTGATAAATACTGCCACATAAGGAACTTTTCTTCTATTACATTTACTCAATGTCTTCGGAAGAAGACCTCCATCTGCAAGTGCCTGGGCACAACGTGGTGTGTTAAAAGAACCACAGATATTCAATCCTGCAATAGAAACCAGTGTTCCAAGTGTAACAAGTAACGCTCCCTTGTTTCCAAGAAAAGTCCCCATTGCATCTGCAACTGGTGTTGATGTTCCTGAAAGATTTGTTCCCAGGGTTCCAATACAATTAAATTGTATCAGAAAATAAATAACAGAAACAATTGACATGGAAATAATCAGTGCTTTTGGCACATTTTTCTTTGGATTTTCCATATCTCCTGCAGCCACACCTACATTTTCAAATCCAGTAAATGCATAGAATACTGTAATCACTGCAGCAGAAATAGAATTCATATTCATTCCATCTTTCAAAAACGGAGTAAAATTACTTCCTTTCAGGAAAAACAGACCTCCTATCACAAATATAACCATCGGTATCATTTTAGCAATTGTTGAAATATTGTTTAAATAAGCCATAATATTCACACCGAATAAATTGATTATACTTAATACGGTAATAATTCCAATTGCAATTGCCTTATTTACGAACGGATCCGCTGCCGCCGGAAAAATCGCTGAAAGTGCTGTTGTGAATCCAACTGCCATTGTTGCCCATGCGATAATGCTAACAATCCATTTCATGACTCCGACTTCGTATCCAAAAAAATCACCAAAAGCTTCTCTTGCATACAGATACGGGCCTCCTGACTGTTCAAACATGCTGCCACATTCTGCAAAACACAGTGCTACTGACATTACCAAAATCAGGACAAAAAGATATGCCAGCAAGCTTGATGGTCCCATTAACTGATATGCTGAACCAGGCAGGAGGAATATTCCACTTCCTACCACACAATTAATTCCATATAACACAATTGTTTTTAAATTCCATTTCTTTTCATTCATAATTTTCCCCCTCTTAGCGACTTCATTACATATCCGGTCAGTACTGCAACTCCCGTCACCAGACTTTTCTCATCAAATATATTCTTACCATTATGTAAGCCCAATTTGCTGTTTACACTTTCATTTGCTGTACCAAGGAAAAACTGAGCTCCCTTGCTATAATTTAAAAAGACTGAAAAATCGTCAGATCCCATACTTGGCTGCTCAAATTCCAATACATGTCCCTTTCCAAGCATTTCATCTGCTACTTGAATTAAATCATTTACAACCTGTGAATCATTTGTAATTGGTGGAAGAGAAGCATCTGCAATCTCCACAGTCCCCTCCGCTCTCATAGACTCACAGACCGATTTTGTAATCCGTCTCAAAGCCTCCAGATTGTGTTCTCTCGAGTCCTGATATAAACTTCTCATACTGCCGAGCATTACAACTTCTCCCGGAATTGAATTGTAGGTTTTTCCAGCATGAATACTTGCTATTGTAACTACTGTCGGATGTACGGCCATGTTTTCTCTTGAAACAATTGTCTGAAGGCTTGTAATCAAATAAGCACTTACCACAATAGGATCAACGCAGTTATGAGGATATGCCGCGTGACCACATTTTCCTTTCACTGTAATTTTAAAATAATCGTTTCCAGCTTCCATTGGTCCTTTTTTCAGGCAAATTTTTCCGACCGGCGTCTGTGGATGCGTATGTAAACCTACTACAATATCATTTAATGGTTCTTTTTGCATCAATCCCGCCGCAATCACTGCTTTCCTGTCACATTTTCTTCTGCAGGCTGAAAAACAATTCTCACGTTTCCATTTAGTTCATCTTTGTGTTGTTGGAGAATCTTAGCACTATATAATGCCGTAACGATATGAATATCGTGACCGCAGCTATGACTAACTCCTTCATTTTTGGAACTGAAATCCAATCCTGTTTGCTCTTGAATCGGCAAAGCATCAATATCGTGGCGAATGCAGATTGTCTTCCCATTCCCTTTTCCTCTAATCAGAGCACTGACTCCCGTCTTCAGATTAAGATTTTCTATTTCTACACCAAACTCCTGTAGCCGTTTCCTGATAAATTCTGTTGTATGATATTCCTGATTACTAAGTTCTGGGTTTTCATGCAAATATCTTCTGTCAGCAATCATCCTTTTTTCCTGTAACATTACTTCATCCATCAGTTTCATGCTGTATCCTCCAAACTTTTCTTTGTACTTTTCCTATTTTTCATTTTGGTATTCTCGTATTGCCTGAACCATACGATCAAGTCCCTTCTTAATTGTTTCTCTTGGCATTGCCATATTCAGACGGATAAATCCATTGGCATTTCCTACAAATAAATCATCTCCGCCTTCCAGTAATACTCCAGCTCGATTTGCAAAAAAATCTGGTAAGTTTTCGATATCTGGAAGACAAACTTTCATATCTACCCAAGCAAGATAGGTTGCCTCCGGAATCTGATATACAGCTTCTGGAAGGTTCTCCTGAAGATAATCTTTCAAAAACTGAAAATTATCATCAAGATAATCTTTCAACTCTTCCAACCATTTTCCGCACTTTTCATAGGCCGCTTTATGAGCCTCAACTGAAAGCGGATTTACAAATCCAACATTTTTATCTTTTTCCTGAAATTTATTTCTAAGCTTTTCATCTCGAATAATAATATTTGAAAACATCAAACCAGCCATATTGAATGTTTTACTTGCAGACATACAAGTAATCAATTTTTTATAGTCCTTCATGATTTTTCCCATTGGAATATGTTTATTATTTTTTCTAATCAAATCACAGTGAATTTCATCCGAAATAATCCATAGATTATATTTTTCAACAATTTTCGCTACCTTAGTTAATTCCTGTGCTGTCCACATTCTTCCAGTCGGATTATGAGGATTGCACCAGAGTATAAGCTTCATGTGTGGATCAGACGCTTTCTTTTCAAAATCGTCAAAATCGATTGTGAATTCTCCTCCATCATTTTTCAGATTTGAACACACCAATTCTACATTGTTATATTCTGCAGTATGTTTGAAATATCCATATGCCGGTGTAACAATCATCATCTTTTCATTTTTACTCAGCAGATCTTCCGTCAATTCATATAGTGCTGGGATGATTCCACTTGAAAAACATAACTCTTTTCTTGGAAACTCCCAATCATATTTTTCTCTGCACCATTTTTGTAATACATTATAATAATCCGAATCAAACACCATACTGTATCCAAAAATTCT
>CATZVV010000095.1 GCA_958425285.1 uncultured Lachnoclostridium sp.
CATGGTCCAGAGGATTTGGTTATTTCGGTTATTAAGTTTGTTGGTGCGTTTGTTATTCTTTTGCAGGTGGATGTATGGCTGACATTGGTTGTTTTTGCATTTATTCCAATCATGCTATTTTTTGCCATGAAGGTTCGTAAGAAGATGAAATGTGCCTTTCGCAGAAACAGGGAAAAGATTGCAGATATTAATGCAGGGATTGAAGATAATCTGGCAGGAATTCGGGTTGTTAAGTCATTTGCCAATGAAACGGTAGAAATCCGGAACTTTAAAAAAGGAAATGATGCGTTTCTGGCAAGTAAAAGAGATAGTTATACGAATATGGCAACATTTCATACCGGCTTAAATTTCTTTATTGCGTTACTGAATATAGCGGTTGTCATTGGAGGGGGATTTTTTATTACGAATCAGATGATTGGACTGGGGGACTTAATTACATATGTATTGTATATTAATATGCTAATTGAACCAATCCAAAAATTGATTAATTTTACCGAACAATTTCAAAACGGAATTACAGGATTTGAGCGTTTTATGCAGATTTTAGAAATCGAGCCGGATATTGTGGATGAACCGGGAGCAGTAGAACTGGAAAATGTAGAGGGGAGAATTTCATTTGAGGATGTGTCTTTTCAATATAATGATGCGAATAGTGCTGTTTTTCATAACATTAACTTGGAGGTTCAAGCCGGGGAGTATGTGGCACTTGTTGGTTCTTCAGGAGTTGGAAAATCAACAATGTGCAGTCTGATTCCAAGATTTTATGAGGCTACAGATGGGAAAATTCGGATTGATGGAAGAGACATTCGTGAATTTACGTTAAAATCCCTGAGGGATAATATTGGAATTGTACAGCAGGATGTATATTTGTTTACTGGCACAATCCTCGATAATATCCGTTATGGAAAGCGGGATGCAACAATGGATGAAATTATAGAAGCAGCAAAAAACGCGAATGCACATGACTTTATTCTGGAACTTCCGCAAGGGTATGAAACAGATATTGGTCAGCGGGGAGTCAAATTATCCGGAGGTCAGAAGCAACGTATTAGTATTGCCAGAGTGTTTTTGAAAAACCCTCCCATTCTCATCCTGGATGAAGCAACGTCTTCTCTTGACAATGAAAGCGAAAAAATTGTTCAGGAATCGCTGGAACAGCTTGCAAAAGACAGAACAACATTTGTAATCGCACACCGTTTAACAACGATTCAGAATGCAGAAACAATTGTAGTATTGAGTGAGGATGGCATACATGAAAAGGGAACGCATGAGGAGTTAATGAAGCAGGAGGGAATTTATCAGACTCTTTATAATGTGAATCGGTAAAGAATAGTTCTCTTTTTGTTCGATTAGAAAAATAAAACAGGCTGCCTTTGTTTTTATCATGCTAGGCAGCCTGAGATTACAGTACCCATGAGGGTATAAATTTTTTATTCCGTTTCTGCACCTTCACCGGTATCGTCTTCTTCCTCATTGGATTCGGAAGGCTTGATGGTAACATATTCACGGTCATCATCATCCTCTTCATCATAAAGGTCATTGTCAAAATCATCGTCATCGTAGTCGTCTAAATAATCTTTCATCAATACGGATTTTACAAAATATAAGATTCCTGCGATTACCCCACCAATTGCTGCAAGGCTGAGAAGAAACTTTAAAAATTTTTTCATTAATATCCATCCTTTCGCATCAAGTTTAATACCCCATAATTTGCTATGAGTTGTTTGATTACCGAAACGGGCATACTAATACCTATTCGAATACTACTTAGTATGTCTCTTTCAGAGTAATTAATATTCATTTTAATTGAAAATAGAAGAAAAGTAAAGTATATATCAGAAATTTTGATTATTGCATAACAAAGAGACACTTCATCAGAGAAAAAATATTGTTTTTTGTATATAATAGTAATTGTAAAAAATGTATTAAGGGTGTATTATTTTTATAAAGCCATGTGTATGTTTGCATCTTGGTTTTCATATTAATATATGTATTGTGTGTATTATTTTAGAAATGTCAAATGGAGGGGATTGTAATGGCGATTAAGACAACAAAAGTTTCAGATGCAAAAGAAACGGTAAAAAAGACTACGGAGAGAAAATCAGCGAGCCAAAAGGGGACGCAAAAGAAGCCGGTGGAAAAGAAGGCAGCAACTCGGACGCGAACAAAGAAAAAGACAGAATTGTTTATTCAGTTTGCGGGCTATGAGGTATCTCAGGAGGATCTTATTGCAAGGGTGAAAGATGTATGGGTTGGAAATGGAAATAAGATTTCGGAGATTATTACATTGAGTCTTTATGTAAAACCGGAAGAGTATAAGGCTTACTATGTTATTAATGGAAGTTTTGCCGGAGCTTTGGATTTGTAAATAAATTCAGATAAAAATAACGTGTCTGGGATGCAGGCACGTTATTTTTATAGAAAATCCCAGGTTTAGAGCGGCACGTTTATCAGCTGCCGCTTTTTTTCGGTCGTGTGGATAGAAAACTGGCACGTTGAATCGCATCGTTTCCGAAACGATTACGGATAGAGTCAATGGCAGAATCCAATTTTTCTTCACGCAAATACTTTTCCTGTTCAAGTAAATTTAACTGACGCATACCGGTTTCGGTAATTCTGGAAGTAGATACTCCAAGCAGGCGTATAGGCATTCCCTTCCAGCACTCATCAAATAGAAGGCAGGAATGATGGAAAAGTTCATTTGTTACGTTACTTGGGGAAGCTAGTGTATGCTGGTGGCTTATACTGCGGAAAGTAAAATCTTTTATCGTAACGGAAATTACTCCGGCAGCTGCATTGTCTTTTCTGAGACGACTTGCTACAGATTCGCAAAGGGTCAACAAAACACTTTTTGCCTCTGTCTTGTCAGTAACATCATAAGAGAGGGTTGTAGAGTTGCCATAGCCTTTTGCTTCGGTTGTCTCTCCGCAAACTGGTTCTGGACAGATTCCATTTGCATAGCTGTAAAGAAGTTCTCCGTGCCTGCCCAGATGAGATTTCAAAGTTGAAATTGGAGCAGAGGCGAGTTGACCGATTGTATGAATTCCCAGATTGTATAGGATGCGATGAGAAGCTTGTCCTACAAAAAATAGTTTCTGAACAGGAAGCGGCCACATTTTAGTCGGAATTTCTTCGGGAAACAGAGTGTGAACTTTGTTTGGTTTTTCAAAATCAGAAGCCATTTTTGCAAGAAGTTTATTTGTGGAAATGCCAATATTGACAGTAAATCCAAGCTCGTCATAAATTGTTTGCCTGAGATATTCTGCAGCAGTAGCAGGAGGTCCAAAAAGCAGTTCCGTACCACTCATATCCAGAAAAGCTTCGTCGATACTATACTTTTCAACCGTATCGGAAAAGTGGCTCAGTAATTCCATTAATTGGACAGAATATTTCCTGTAGATTTCCATACGGGGCGGAACAATGATTAATTGAGGGCATTTTTTGAGTGCTTCATGGAGCGTTTCAGCTGTTTTAATGCCATAGGCTTTGGCGGGAGGCGACTTTGCCAGAATAATCCCGTGGCGGTTCTCTTTATTACCTCCAATGGCAGAAGGAATCCGGCGCAAATCGAGAATTTTGAAATTTTTAGGGTATTTTAGGCGCTCAACAGACTCCCAACTTAAAAATGCATTATTTACATCAATATGAAATACAAGCATACCTACCTCACTCTTTGTATAGTAAAATGAAGTGTAATTCTTTTTTACTATAACACACGAACAAATGTTTGTAAAGAAAAAGATAAAAAGCCCTTGATTTTAGTCATAAACCGTATATAATAGAAATCCAAGTTTGCAGGTGAATGGAGGGTTAATTTGAGAGATTTGACGAAAGGCTCCCCAATGAAGCTTATCATTAGTTTTTTTCTGCCTCTTTTGTTTGGTATGTTGTTTCAACAATTTTACAATATGATGGATGCAATTATTGTAGGCAGGTTTCTGGGGGCAAAAGCATTGGCAGCTGTAGGTGGGACGGGTTCTATTAATTTTATGGTTATCGGGTTTTGTATGGGAGTATGTAATGGATTTGCCATTCCGGTTGCTCAGCGGTTTGGAGCAGGCGATGAATCCATGTTAAGACGCTATGTTATAAATAGTGTCTGGCTTTCTGCTTTTTTTGCTGCGATTATGACAGTAGTAGTATGCTTACTTTGTCACCGCATTCTTATATGGATGGATACGCCGGCTGACATTATGCACGCTTCTTATGATTATATTTTTATTATTTTTCTTGGTATTCCGGTTGTTTATTTGTACAATTTGTTATCTGGGATTATCCGATCGCTTGGCGATAGCAAGACACCCCTTTATTTTTTAATTCTTTCTTCTATAATAAATATTATATTAGATATTTTTACAATCCGTGTACTTGGAATGGGTGTAGGTGGTGCAGCCTGGGCAACAGTAATTGCTCAGGGAGTCTCTGGAATTCTTTGCCTTCTGTATATGATAAGAAAGTTCCCCATTTTGAGGCTCCAGAGAGGGGAATGGAGAATGAACGGAAACTGTATCAGAAGGCTTTGTGCCATGGGTATTCCTATGGGATTACAGTACTCCATTACAGCAATAGGAAGCGTTATTTTACAGACGTCAGTGAATACACTTGGTTCTACAGCTGTAGCATCTGTGACTGCAGCCAATAAAATTAATATGGTTTTTTGGTGTCCTTTTGATGCAATGGGGTCTACGATGGCTACCTATGCGGGACAAAATCTTGGTGCTAAGAAATTAAATCGTGTATCGCAGGGAGTTCGGGCATGTGCATTCATTGCACTTATTTATTCGATTTTTGCTTTTGGTATTTTGTTTCTTTTTGGTGAATCAATGAATTTGATTTTCTTAGATGTAGCAGAAGTTGAAATTATACAAAATTCCACCAAGTTTATCCGCTGGTGTGCAGCTTTTTTCTTTCCCCTGTCTCTTGTTAATATCATTCGTTTTACAATTCAGGGACTTGGTTTTGGGAAAATTGCGATTTTTGCAGGGGTTAGCGAGATGATTGCCCGGAGTTTGGCAGGAGTTCTTTTTGTACCCGTATTTGGGTTTACTGCTGTTTGTATTGCCAATCCGGCAGCTTGGATTATGGCCGACTTGTTTCTTATTCCTGCTTATGTTGTAGTTATGAAGTATTTGAAAAAGCTGATGGTAAATGTATGATGGTACGGAATGGAGGAGAATATGAAAATCGTAATTTTGGAGGGGGATTCTGTTGGAAGGGACGTATCCTGGGATAGACTAAAGAAATTTGGTAAAGTTATTTGCTATGCGGCAACCCCACAATCGCTTGTAGAGACAAGAATTCGTAAGGCAGATATAATTATCCCGAATAAGTGTAAAATTGGTTCGGGAAACCTGGAAACGGCAAAATGTTTGAAATTAATCTGTGAAGCAGCAACCGGATATAATAATATTGACCTGGAGATGTGCAGTGAGAAAAAAATTGCAGTAACAAATGTAAGGGGATATTCTACAGATGTAGTGGCTCAACATACATTTACTTTGCTGCTCGCTTTGTATGAAAAACTACAATATTATTCAGAGTGGGTTTCCTCGGGCTCGTATTCTGCGGGAGAGTCTTTTAGCAGAGTGGGGCCTCCTTTTTATGAATTTGGGACGCGGTTCCATTGTTAAGGAATCTGATTTGGCAATTGCCATAAATGAAAATGAGATTGCTGCTGCTGGGTTGGATGTATATGCTGTTGAACCATTGCCTTCAGATAGCCCTTTATTGACAATTAGAGACAAAAATCGTCTTTTAATGACACCACACATAGCGTGGACATCAGTGGAGGCCAGGATGCGGATGGTAGAGGAAATTGAAAAAAATATACAATCATGGATAAGTGGGAGTAAACGAAATCGCATTATATAAGGGCATGATTTACTTGTTAAGAGGCAGTATACACCAATGCAACACAAAATATGGAATACCGGGCTTAGGCTTGCGCTGATTGAAAAATTAATGTACAATAAGAATCGAGACGTTTTAATGATGCACATAAGTGTGGAGATAAAAGTATGAAATAACACCGAAATCGTGTGGAACGGAGGAAGCTATGTTTAAAATTAATGACAATTACTTAAAATTACCGGGAAGTTATCTTTTTTCAACAATTGCAAAGAAGGTGAATGCTTTTGCAGAGGCAAATCCGGATAAAAAGATTATTCGTCTGGGCATTGGTGATGTGACACAGCCACTGGCACCCGCAGTGATTAGGCGAATGCATGAAGCGGTAGATGAAATGGCAGATGCTGCTACCTTTAAAGGGTATGCACCTGATCTGGGATATGAGTTTTTGCGTCAAACAATTGCAGATAATGACTATAAGGCAAGAGGGGTAGAGATCGCAATTGATGAGATTTTTATCAGTGACGGAGCCAAAAGTGATTCTGGTAACATTGGTGATATTTTTGCAAAGAATAATAAAATTGCAGTTTGTGATCCGGTTTATCCAGTTTATGTAGATACCAATGCAATGAGTGGAAGAACCGGGGAATATTTGAAGGATGAAGAAAGATGGAGCAATGTAATATATATGCCATGTACGTCAGAGAATCAATTTGTACCTGAATTGCCTTCTGAAGAGCCGGATATTATCTATTTGTGCTGCCCAAACAATCCAACCGGAACAACATTAACAAAAGATCAGCTTCAAGTGTGGGTTGATTATGCAAATAAAGTTGGTGCAGTTATTATTTTTGATGCTGCATATGAAGCATATATTGCTGAACAGGATGTTCCTCATACCATTTATGAATGCGAAGGGGCAAAGGCTTGCGCCATTGAAATGCGCAGTTTTTCAAAGAATGCAGGATTTACAGGAACCAGACTTGGTTTTACAGTAATTCCGAAAGAATTAAAATCAGGTGATGTAACATTAAACAGCCTTTGGGCAAGACGTCATGGTACAAAGTTTAATGGTGCTCCATATATTATTCAGGCAGCGGGAGCAGCTGTTTATACCGAGGAAGGAAAACAGCAAACGAAGGAGCAGATTTCGT
>CATZVV010000096.1 GCA_958425285.1 uncultured Lachnoclostridium sp.
GTAATCATGTTTTTTTTCCTTCCCGCCGGCTTTCCCCACAGAATATATACAATCGGCCGATCCTGCGTTTCTACTGCCCGGATTGCTGCATCTGTAAACTCCTCCCAGCCATGCCCCTGATGTGAGGCTGCCTGATGGGCACGTACCGTCAAAACCGTATTTAATAATAAGATACCTTGTTTTGCCCATTTTGTCAAATTTCCATGATTTGGAATTTCACAACCCAAATCATCATGCAACTCCTGATAAATGTTTACCAAAGAAGGTGGAATCTTTACTCCGGGCTTAACAGAGAAGCAAAGTCCATGCGCCTCCCCGGGATTATGATAAGGATCCTGTCCTAAAATTACAACCTTTACATCTTTTAAAGGTGTCAGATGAAATGCATTAAAAATATCATCTGATGGGGGGTACACTGCAACTTTATTATATTCCTCTTTCACAAAACGAAATAAATCTCTATAATATTCCTTCTGAAATTCAGCGTCCAACGCTTCCTTCCAGTCATTGTTAATTGCTGCCATACAATTTTCCCTTTCCTCAAAATACAATCATCCCATACCACTCTGTTTATATGCGAACACTAATTCCTCTTTCTTTTAAATATTTCTTCAATTCCAGAATCTCAAGTTCCTTATAATGGAATAATGATGCTGCCAGTACAGCATCGGCCTTTCCTTCTGTCAGAGCATCATAGAAATGCTCCTTCGTACCCGCACCACCAGATGCAATAACAGGGATACTGACATTTTCAGAAATAGCTCGTGTCAGCTCAATATCATAACCATCTTTTGTCCCATCACAATCCATACTGGTAAGCAGTATTTCCCCTGCCCCCAAGTATGCTGCCTTCATCGCCCATTCAACAGCATCTATTTTCATATCGACACGCCCGCCATTTTTATAAATGGTCCATCCATTGCCATCTTCTCTGCGCTTTGCATCAATGGCAACGACAACACATTGACTTCCAAATTTATCAGCAGCATCTGAAATCAGACTCGGATTCAGAATTGCAGAAGTATTCACAGCTACCTTATCAGCACCTTCACGCAAAATTGTACGAAAATCTTCTATAGTACGTATTCCCCCACCAACTGTAAAAGGAATAAATACAGTCTCCGCTACCTTACGCACCATATTTACTTTAATATCTCTCGCATCACTAGATGCTGTAATATCCAAGAAAACAAGTTCATCTGCACCAGCTTTATCATAAGCTGCTCCTACTGTAACAGGATCTCCGGCATCTCTTAAATCAACAAAATTGACACCCTTTACAACGCGTCCGTTATGAACATCTAAACATGGAATTATTCTTTTTGTAAACATACTAATCTCCATTCCGGAGCGTTTACGCGACGGGGCGACGAGAAATCCGCGAAAGCGGTTTCTCGTCTGCCATCATAGCTAATTGTGACGCTCCGGCACAATTAGCCGTATGAATAATTGGCTATCGAGCCAATTATTCATACTATCCTCCATTCCTGCATGCTAAACTTATCTTAAGGCAACAAAATTTCTTAGAATCTGCAATCCAATTTCTCCGCTTTTCTCAGGGTGAAATTGTGTAGCATATACATTGCCATGCTCTGCAGCGGCATGTATATGTGTTACATATTCTGTTGATGCTGCCACATCTGACTCGCATTCAGCCTGTAAGTAATAGGAATGTACAAAATAGACATAAGAATTTTCCGGGATTCCACGGAATAACTCAGATTTAGTCTTAATATTAATTGAATTCCAACCCATATGCGGGATCTTATATCCTGCCTTGTCTGGAATGCGCACTACTTTTCCTTTTAAAACTCCAAGACCATGAACTCCCGGAGTCTCTTCACTACTCTCAAATAAGAGTTGTAACCCAAGACAAATACCAAGAAGTGGAATTCCTTTTTTTACTACTTCATGCAGAATTTCTACCAATCCATATTTCTGCAATTTTTCCATTGCATCCCCAAAGGACCCCACTCCAGGCAAAATAACCTTATCTGCACTTAAAATCGTCTCACTGTCCCGCGTGACAAATGGCTGTTCCCCAATATACTCCAGTGCCTTCTCTACACTTTTGATATTTCCTGCATCATAATCCACAATTGCAATCATTTGAACTCACCTTTCTGTCGGCAAAAATCTAAGCGATTTTCTGCATTAACTTTTGTGTATATTCTTCTCGTGTGGCACTTTGTAATATTTGTCGTGCCTCTGATGAAGTCATATGAAACTCTTCATAGAGCTTATCTGTTAACTTTTGACCTAGCCGGGCAGTCTCGTCCGTAATTTCTAAACGCTCACTCTCCTCCGCTGCTCCATCATAAATGTGAATTCCTTTTACAAGACTATCCAATGCCTGCAAAGGCATATTCATAATCAGATATTCATCACAAGCATCTAATTGCTGCTGCATCGATGCCAGCAAACGTACTTTTTGATAAACTTTACTATCTGACTCAGATACCTGAACCCCAGCTACCGCACGATATGCTTTTTCGTACTGACCAGCTTTCAGATAAGCAGTTGCATCACCTACGGAACTGTGGTAGGATATCATCTTCATGCCAAAAAAGACACCACCGCCAACAAGTGCAAACAGAATTAGAATCACTGCTGCTCCTACAGGATTCACCTTCCCAACATAGGCATTTGCTTCTTCCTCTTTTTGTGCCTGCTTCTTAGCTGCCTTTTCCTCCCGTATGAGACGTTTTTCTTCTTCTCTCGCACTTTTTGTTTCCTTTTTACGTGCCTGCTGTTCTTCCTTGGCTTTCGCCTTTTCCTCTTTTTTAACACGTTTTGCTTCGAGTTGTTTTGCTCTTTCTTCCGGTAAATTTTCCTGCCGTTCCCTTTCCTCATCCGCAATGGTTTTTTCGTCTATGATATTGTCAAAATATTTTTTTCTTATACGTTGAAAAAAGGAATTTTTTTGTGCCTGCTCCTCTTCTTTTCCTTTTCCCTGAGCAACTGCAATTTGCTCAATGGATTCCCCAAAAGCCTCACTCAATGCGTTCTCTTCTTCCTGATGAGTATGCGTTTCTGCCATGCCTGCATCTTCAGTCAGCCCAAACGGTTCTTCCATCGTTTCAAGATTAAAATTTTCCGCCTCGGCCAGTAAATCATCTGCATCCTCGGGTGGTTCCGCATGCGGTTCATTTTCCATATAAGAAATCGCTGACAGCGCATTATCAAAAATATCATCCATCCCTATGGAATCTCCCGCTTTATCTTCATTTTCTCCATCATAATGATCAGAAAGCATTCCTAAAAGTTCTGAAATATCTTCTCCCCCTTCCACCTGTTCTTTCAGCTCGGGATTATCTTTTAATATCTGAGGATCTGAAAGATCTGTTTTCTCTTCATTTGCTAAAGTCTCGAGTTCCCTTGCCTCTAATTCATCCAAAGAAATCTCCATATCTCCATTCTCCTGACTTCCTGATATTTCATCCTGTTTAACGGAGTCCAATAGTTCATCCAGATAGGCATCTTCGCTTTGAAGCCTGCTTGCTTCCTCACATAATTCACAATAAGATTTACCATCTTCTATTTCTTTTCCACACATCGCACAAGTTGCCATTGCAATCCCTCCTTAGAACTACCCCTTTTCTTTTATTGACTATGATAGCAGTAAGTCAATCTGTGCTACTAATTTTCCAATCTCCGGTTTTGAAAGCTGTGCGTCCGCACCAAGTGCCTCTCCTTTTCTCCTCATTTCTTCATTTACAAGCGATGAGAAAATAACAACCGGAAGCCCTTCATACTTCGGATCATCCTTAATTCTCTTCAATAAATGATGTCCATCCATCTGAGGCATTTCAATATCCGTAATCACCATGCAAATATCTTTCCCTACTTTGGCACCATTCTCCATCATATTTTCTAACCGATCCCATGCTTCCTGACCATTATTGACCGGAATCAAATGTGTATACCCTGCCTGGGTCAGACATTTCTTAAGCATCTCTAAAAGAAGGGCTGAATCCTCTGCAAGCAAAATCGGTACATCATGACGGTTACGATTTAACATGGAATCCAAATCCGACATTTTCAATCCCGTTTCCGGATTAATTTCAGATACAATCTTTTCAAAATCCAGTACAATCGTAATTTTATCATTAATTCGCACGATTCCGGTTGCAACCGCACTGCTGGAATTACTAATTGTAGAATCCGGTTTTATAATCTCTGTCCACGAAATCCGATGAATCCCGAGTACACGCTGCACGTGAAATGCGGTATGTAATTTATTAAAATTCGTAACAATATACATATCCTTACCTGTTCCGGCACTTTCATCAACTGAAATACTAAGTGCCTTTGCCAAATTAATTACACTGATAATTTCATCTCGCGGCATAAACACCCCCTCAATAAAAGGATGTGAATTCGGGATGGGAGTCGGCACCTGATAAGGACATAGTTCCCTGATTTTTGCTACATTAATTCCATAGCTCTGATTTCCCACCAGAAATTCCAACAACTCTAACTCATTTGTTCCGCTCTCTAATAAGATTCCCTCTTCTGCCATAATAATCTCCTCCTAGAACAGCTCATATAGCTGTAATTTTAGTTCAATCGAACATTTGCTGTCTGCTTGCCATCACTTACAAAGATTGACAGGCTCTGTGCTTTCTTTACTTTTTGTGGTACAGAATAAATTAAAACTGCCTCTTCTTTTCTGCCAGCTTTTAGCTTTGTTTTCAGAAAATTTAATCCCCCATTTTCAAGCATTGAAATTGTCGGCTTATAAGTACTCCCATCCGCATCAAGTTCATAATTGATTTTTCGTTTAATCAAATTAACAGATTTCTTTTTTGAAGTAGCATTGTGTACTTTAAATTTTACAACCAAAAGTGACTCTTCCTCATTGGAAACAATTTGATATATAGAATCATTCTTTGGATATGATTCACAAAATGTATATCCTGTATAAGAAAAATCAATTCCTTTTAACTTATAAATGTCACCAAAATTCTCTGTATTTACATTTCGCTTATCCGTAATATCCTGCACAGTATCGGATTGTCCAATCTCCGAATTTCCACCAGTCTCTCCCTCTGTACCCTGTTTGCTTGGCTCATTCGTTACGAAGGGCGTTTCTACTGCCACTTCGGGAGTTGGCATAATTGTCGGAATCGGGCTTGCCTCAACCGGCACACTATCTGCCGCCAGTCTCCCCTGATATTCCTCTGAATGATTTAATAAAACACCGGCTGCATAACGAGAAATTAAATTACTCTCATCTTCACTTAATTCTGTAGTTCCGATGCATCCTGTTAACACAAAAAGACATCCGGTAATGAAACAGGCAGCAATCCATTTTTCTTTTTTCAAAATCACCCCTCCATCCACAAATAGTTGTAAATATTATAACATATATTACCTTTTTCATCAATGTATTTTCACCAAAACATTCCACCGATATGATAAACCAGAAAAGCCATAATATACGCAACAAGAAGCTGAAATACAGACATAAATAACATCCATTTTAGGCTTCCTGTCTCTTTTCTAATCGTACCCAGAGTAGCAGCACAAGGTATGTACAAAAGGCAGAAAACCATCAAAGCATATGCATTTACTGCGCCAAAGCCCAATGCCCCAAGCACCACTGCCATCTGCTTCATTCCTCCTGCGGAATTCACGTTGCCAATTCCAAACAGAACTGAACTGCTTGAAACAACTACCTCTTTTGCAGCAATTCCAGCTATTAGCGCAACCACAATCTGCCAATATCCCAAACCAATCGGAGCAAATATTGGTTCAATCCATTTTCCTGCAATGGCACCAAAACTCTCCTGCATTTGTCCTACATATCCCGATGGTCCGAAGTTCAGCAATGCCCACATAATGATGGACGCAATAAAAATGGTTGTACCTGCTTTTGTCAAATAATCTTTTACTTTTTCCCATACATAGATTCCAATTGTTCTAACATTCGGAGATTTGTATTCTGGCAGTTCAATCAGCAGCATTCCCGTGTTTTTGCTTTTATCAAACAAATGTATAACAAAAGCAATAAAAATTGCAACAGCAAGCCCAATCACATACATCGAATAAGCAACAATCATCGCATTTCCATGGAAAAATATTTGCGAAAAAAGAACATAAATAGGCAGTCTGGCACTGCATGACATAAATGGCGTTACCAATATGGTCTTTAAACGATCCTTTTTTGTCTCTAATGTCCTAGACGCCATAATAGCAGGCACTGTACAGCCAAAACCCAGAAGCATAGGAATAAACGCACGTCCCGAAAGACCAATTTTCCCCATAATTCCATCCATAACAAAGGCAACTCTCGCCATATATCCGCTATCCTCCAATACCGCTAATGCCAGAAACAGGATAAAAATATTTGGCAAAAAGGTTAGAATTCCTCCTACCCCTGCAATAATACCGTCCACAATAAGAGCTGTCAGTATTTCATTGGCATGAACATATTGCAATCCTTCTAATACAGCCGCAGAAAACCATCCCAAAAAACTTTCAAAATACCCCTTCATCCAATCTCCAACAGTAAACGTGAGAAAAAACACAAAGGCCATAATAAGAAGAAAAGCAGGAAGACCTAAATATTTATTTGTTAATATTTTATCAATGTGATCTGTACTTTCTTCCTTTTCCTCACGGTTAACAACAACCTCTTCAATAATTTCCTCAATAAATTCATACTTCTGATTAATGATGTCCTTTTCATAGCTCCGATCCAATACCTCCGGCATTTCCAAAGGATATTTTTCCCTTATTTCCTCATCCATCACAAGATGTTTCAGTGCCAGCCAGCGATAATTTTTTTCTTTTGGATATTTTTCTTTGAGAATTTCTATAACATTGTCTATTTTATCCTCAATAAGATCACTATACACCATAGCGTATTCCCTATGATGTTCATGCTGATGAGCTGTTTTTGACTGATGATGATGAATAATTTCTTTGTCCTGC
>CATZVV010000097.1 GCA_958425285.1 uncultured Lachnoclostridium sp.
GCTATTATTGGATTCCTCTTCTATCTTGGCTTAAAAAAACTCACCTCTCATGTATACAAAAATCAACGAAGAATTGTAATTATTACTATGTCCTTTTGCTTTTTCATGTCATATGCTGCCGAAGAATTTTTCGGGGTTGCAGATATTACTGGTGCTTTTTTTGCAGGGCTTGTTATTTCTACCCTTTCAAGAACAACCGGCTATGTATCCAAGCGCTGTGAAACCCTTTCCTATTCAATACTTGCTCCGGTGTTCTTTGCCAGCATCGGATTAAAGGTTTCACTTCCTTCCATGAGTACAATGCTAATTGTCTTTACTCTGGTTCTGACTTTAGTAGCAATCGTCACAAAAATTATTGGCTGCTCAATCGGTGCCAAACTATTCCACTATACAAATCGGGAATGTATACAAATCGGTATTGGTATGATTTCACGTGGTGAAGTTGCATTGATTGTGGCAAATAAAGGTTTAAGCGCCGGATTAATCCATGAAAGTCTCATCGGCCCAATTATTATCATGGTTATTGCTACAACCATTCTTACACCTTTGGTTCTCAAACCAGTCTTTAGCCGAAAAAAGGAATCGGCATAACCGATTCCCATACTTTCAGAATCTTATTTACTATACACACATTATTTATTGTTCTATTTTAAGCAGTCTTTTCGCATTTTCTGAAAAGATTGCTTTTTTTACCTCTTCTGGCAAATCCAGCTTTTCCAAATATTCTACATCCTGTTTCTGTCCATCCCATGGAGAATCCGTTGCAAACAGAAATCGCTCTGCACCATGGTTTTTAATCATTCTCTTTAACTGCTGATCTGGAATTTTTCCCAAATTATATGCAAGATCAAAGTATACCTCTTTGCCAACCAAATACGTTTCTACATCATCCCACTGCTCATGTCCTCCAGTATGAGCAAAAATCAATTTCCCCTGTTCTTCTTTTCCATAATCCAATTTTGAAAGCAACTTTGCCGCACGATCCGGCGGACAATGAACAGGCTCCGGATAACCTACATCAATTCCGGCATGGAAAACAACATGTAATCCCTTATTAATTGCATATTGAACAAGAACCATCATCTTTTCATCGTCAATAAAAGTTTTCTGATAATCCGGATGCAGCTTTATTCCTGGAAGACCTGAAGCAGCTATTTCATCCAGTTCCTTCTTATAATTTTCCGTCTGTGGATGAATGCCACCAAAAGACTGGATTCCCTCCTCCCGGGAAATTTTCAGTGCAAATTTCAAAATACTTCCAAATTGAGATGGTTTTGTCACAACAGGCAATACAACACTCAAATCGACTCCTGCTTCATTCATAGACTGTTTTAGATCCTGCAACGTTGCCTTCGTATATGCTTTTATTTTTGCCTTTTGCTTTAGAATTTCAATCGTAGAGTCAGCTATTTTATCGGGAAAAATATGAGTATGAAAATCAATAATCATTATGAAACGCTCCTTCTTTTAATCGCAATATCCGATCACACATCATCTCCATAATTTCTGGATCATGTGAAATAAAGATATAAGACAATTTATATTTTTCTTTACATTTGTTTAACAGCTTACATATTTTATCCTGAATCGTTACATCTAATGCAGAAACCGGTTCATCTAATATTAAAATTTCAGGATAATTCATTAGTGCACAGCCAATTGCAACCCGCTGCCTCTGTCCTCCGCTTAACTCATCTACTTTTCTTTTTAAATAATTTGCAGACAGACCAATCCACACAACCATCTCCCAAACGCGCTGTTTTCGTTCCACTTTTGGTACCTTTCTTATCCGAAGCGGCTCCTCTAATAAAAATCCAACAGTCTTACAAGGATTCAAGCTACTATAGGGGTCCTGAAAAACCATCCCAACACGGCTCCCCAAAGTTTCAATCTTTCCACTATCCGGGACTTTCAACCCTGTTAGGACTTGTGCCAAAGTACTCTTCCCGCACCCACTCGAACCAACAATTCCCAACACCTCTCCCTTCTTTAAAGAAAACGTTATATTTTTTAAAACTTTTTTCTTTCCGTAAGAAGCAAATAGCCTTTCCACTTTCAAAACATCAGAACATTCACTCGTACTTCTTCCTTTTTTTTCTTTCGATGGAAGTGCATCCAGTAAAGCTTTTGTATATTCTGCCTGAGGTTCATAGAAAATCTGTTCGGCAAAACCAGTTTCTTCAATTTTACCCTTGTTCATTACAATCACTTTCCGACAAAAACGATGCACAAGTTTAATATCGTGTGAAATAAATAACACCGCTGTTTCCATCTCTTGATTCAAATTAAGGATTAATTCCAAAATCTGTTCCTGTACTTCTATATCTAAAGCTGTTGTCGGCTCATCAGCAATAAGTAATCGTGGCTTACAAATCATTGCCATGGCAATCATCACCCGCTGTCTCATACCTCCGGACAACTCATGCGGATACTTATAAAAAAATTCCTCATTGCCTTCCAGACCAACCCGTTCCAGCATGCGTAAAGTTTGTTCTTTTGCCTCCCGTCTCGTTATATGTTCATGTATCTGAAGCATTTCTGCCACCTGTTTGCCAATCGTCAAAACCGGATTTAAAGAAGTCATCGGTTCCTGAAAAATCATTGCTATATCTTTACCGGAAATTGGTTTTCCTTCCGCGGTACCAAAGGAAAACTTATCCCATGAAACTTTAGCATCTTCCGGGGTAAGCCCCATAAGTGACAACGCCGTCATACTTTTTCCAGAACCGGATTCTCCCACAATTCCCACAATTTCTCCAGAATTGATACAAAAGGAAATCCCATCTACAACACGTTTTTGAAATGTTACAGTTAAATTTTCTAATTCCAATAATCTCAATCTGCATCGCCTCCAATCAGGCTAAATGAATACACAAGAACCACCATAATAATACCCGGAAAAATTGCCGTCCAAGGAGCAATCTTTAAATAGCCGGAAGCTTCGGATATCATTCTGCCAAGACTCGCTTCAGGCGGCTGTACTCCCAATCCCAAAAAACTCATACCTGCCTCTGCTAAAACCGCATTATTAAAACCAATTGTTATTGTCGGTATAAGGGTTGCCAGCATATTGGGAAGCATGTGCCGAAACAAAATAGAGCAGGTACCTGCACCAAGTATCTTTGCATTTTTTACATAATCCAACTGCCGCTGCTTGATAAATTCACTTCGCATGACTCTCGCAAAACTTGGAATAAATAGAATCCCCAACGCAAGTATGATATGATATTTTCCGCTTCCAAATATACTAACAAAAACAAGTGCCAGCAAAATACTTGGAAATGCCGTAACTGCATCATTGATACGCATCACAATGTCATCAACCAAGCCACCTGCATAACCGGTCACTGCACCAATCAAAGTCCCAAATACAGCTCCTATTGCTACTACAGATGTACTAATCACTACAGTTGTAGAGAGCCCTTTCATAACCCGACTGAATACATCCCTTCCAAAGTTATCATTTCCAAATGGATGAAGCAACGTAGGCGAAGCATTTTTCAACTGAATATTCATAGCATCTGGATTATATGGTGTCCAAACAAGACCAACAAATGCAAAAATCAATAAAACAGACACTAATAGGATCCCAATCCATTGACTCTTTTTCATTTATACCTCCACCCGGGGATCAATCCAATGATAAATAATATCTACAAAACAGTTTACAATTACTACAATACCTGTTAGTAATAAAAGAACTGCCTGCACAACTGGAAAATCCCTATTTGAAATTGCCGTAACCAAAAGTCTTCCAATTCCGGGTACACTAAAAACCTGTTCTACAACAAGGCTTCCTGCAATTACATCAACAAGCACCAGTGCCAAAAATGTAATAACGGGTATCATTGCATTTTTTAGTATATGACAATAAAATACCTGATTTTCTGAACACCCTTTACTATATGCTGTCCTTACATAATCCTTGTTTGTCTCCCTCTTTATTGCTGCTGACAAATATCCAATTGTCATGGCACTCTTGGGCAATGCAATAGAAATAGCCGGAAAAATCAGATAAGAAATACAACCAAAAAAGTTCTCTCTGGGAAACACAAATGCCCCCGGGGTAAAGATATGCAATAAAATTCCAAAAACAAACGTTAACAAAACTCCAAGAAAAAACGGAGGCACTGCCATTGTCAGTCTGCTCATAAAATGAATCATACCTTCTACCCATTTCCCTTTGTGTTTTCCACAAAACACTCCTAACGGAAAAGAAATCAAAATAATAAAAACAGATGCCAAAATTGTGAGAAGTGCCGTTATGCCAAGCCTCTCACCAACCAGACTCTGAACTGCTACTCCCTCATACTGGTAAGATTCTCCAAAATTAAAATGTAACGCATCTGCAAGCCACCAGACATAACGCTTAATAACCGGCTGATTCAACCCCATTTCTTCACGTAATGCTTCAATTCGTTCCGGTGTTGCATCTGTGCCTAATTTTGACACAGATGCATCTCCCGGAAGAACGGAAAACACGAAAAAAGTCAGAATTGAAATTAGCAATAAAGTAATACATAACATACTGAGCTTTTTTATGATATATTTTTTCCACATCGTGTATTCCTTTCCATCTTTTATCTATCCGACAAATCCAACTTTTGATAAATCCTGAGCTGCAACAGGATAACAAACATAACCAGCAAGTTTTTTATTAACTGCAATGAGATTTACAGGATCCTGAATATAGGCAGATGCTGCATCTTTTGTCAAAATCATTTGCAGTTCCTTGTACTTTTCTACTTTCTCGGTTTCGTCAATCGTTTGCTTTGCTTCCGAATATACTCGATCAAATTCATTATTACTGTAATTTGTGAAATTTTTTGAACCCGTACTTTCATTTTTTTCGAACCAGCTGCTCGGTGCCAATGTTCCATCAACAGCTACAATAGTCGACTCAAATTTCCGATCTGTATAAACATCAGAAACCCACGATGTAAATTCAACAAGCTCTGTTTTTGCCCGAATACCAACTTCTTTCAATTGTTCAATGACAATTTCAGCTACTGTCTGATGCGGTGCATAGTTATTTGGAACAACAATTGTTAATTCGAATCCATCCGAATAGCCTGCTTCTTTTAAGAGTTCCTTTGCCTTTTCGACATTATGGGGATAAACCTGTTCTGTCTCTTCATTATAATATTTCCGAAATCCGGGTATCATATGAGTCTGAATTTCATGACTTTTTCCCTCAAATACAAACTGATTAATCTCATTCCGGTCAATCGCATAGCAGATTGCCTGCCTGACTTTCTCATTCTGAAATGGTTCGAACTTATTATTTAAAAAGAGTCCCTGAACATAATTGACACTTCCCTCAATAATATTAAACTGGTCACCCAGCACTCCTGTCTGATCTGCCGTCAGATATTGCAGAATGTCAATGTTTCCACCCTGAAGCTCCGTAAAGGCAGCATCCGTATCTGACACAATTTTAAAGGTAACCTGATCCAGATATGGCAGTCCTTTCGTCCGGTAACCTTCAAATTTAACTACAGTAAGACTCTGACCCGGAACAAATTTTTCAATTTTAAACGGTCCGGTCCCAATCGGATTTTCCCCCGGCTTCTTATTTTCTTTAGGGATAATGGCAAGCGTAAGTTCCGGTAAAAATTCTGAATTCCCCTCTTTTAAAATGACTTTTAGTTTTCTTTCATCCGCAATCACAACCTTTTTCAAAATAGAAAAAGCGGACTCCTTTCCCTGGATGTCCGCGTAACGCTCAATCGAGTATTTAATGTCTTCTGCAGTCACCTTACTTCCGTCATGGAATGTGAGGCCCTCACGCAAAGTAAAGGTATACACTGTGGCATCATCAGAAACATCAACACGCTCTGCCACTGCCGGCTCTAAATCTCCATCCGGCGTTGCCTTTACCAGTCCTTCATAGACATTAAATAAAACTTCTCTAGTTCCTGCGTACACGACATTGTGCGGGTCAAGACTATCGAGATCCTGTGAGATTCCTACTGTCACAGTCCCCCCCGAAGTAATTGCAGAAGAATCGGTTTTCTCTGTGGTATCCTCCTTCACCGTATTGTCTCCGCAGCCTGAGAGTACAATCAGCAAGAGTACTGCCAACAGGTATGAATATTTTTTCATACTCATCCTCCTTCTTCTTATTTAGTTTTTTGTTTGCCATAAGACAAAACCAGATATATTTTAACTCATTTTAAAAAAAATAGCAAGCATTTAAGAGAAAAGAGAAGAGGCACCATTAACAGGAACAAAAATTTTCATTTTTTTCAAGTTAATTTTGCTTCTTCTCATTTTTATATTATAACAACCTTAGTGCAATATAGCACCTTCGCTCTATAAACAAATTCGTACTTTGTATTTATTTATCATCCTGGAGAGCATCAAATCCCGTTTCTCCCGTTCTTACCTTTACAACATTTTCCACATCATAGATAAAGATTTTACCATCGCCGATATGCCCTGTATAAAGTGCTTTTTTAGCAGCTTCTACTACTGTACTAACAGGTACTTTACTTACAATTACCTCAACTTTGATTTTAGGAAGTAAGTTAAAATCGACTGGAACACCACGATAGTATTCTGCACTTCCCTTCTGCACACCACATCCAAGCACCTGTGTAACCGTCAGACCCATGACACCAATTGTATTCAATGCATCTTTCAAGTCTTCAAATCTACTCTGTTTTGTAATAATAGATACCTTTGTAATCTTAGTTCCATCCGGCACTGCTCCTTTTGGCGAAGGAACCGCTGTTACCTCAATCGCCTCACTCGGTGCGACTGTACCTGTTACTCTTGATTCAACAGGAGTACTTTCACTATAGAACATATTACCAGCTGGCATAAAATCAGCATATGCACTCGGCAAACCATGCTCGGTTGCATCCA
>CATZVV010000098.1 GCA_958425285.1 uncultured Lachnoclostridium sp.
ATCCGAACGAAGAAGGCAAAGAATAGCTTCGATACATTCTGATTTATCCATTCTTTACAAAGAAAAAAGAAGAGAGTATACTCTATTCTATAAAAGGAAAATTGTGAATGCTATGAAAGGAGGTTCATATGAACATATCAGGAAAATTATTTGGTTCTCAGCAATTGTATGTAGACTCATCTGATGATAGTCAGGATGAAGTGAAAAAGAGTAAAATGCATAATGGGACATTATATGCGGGTGAAAAGATTTTTTCCTTACGGGATTTTATTGGCGAAAAGAAAGCTCAGGCGAACCGGCAGGCGATGAAGCAAATCTTTGAGAAATTTGCTTCAGACAGCAAGTTGGATTCTTCAATGGAGCAGATGAAAGACAAACAGAATGAATTACAAAAAACGATTCAGGCGACTCAGGAACAACTTTGTAAGCTGGAAGGAAAGGCAGAACAGTTTACCCCGGAAGAATATGACCAGATGAAAACATACTTCCAGAAGCAGGCCGAGAGTGCATTTGCCGGTTATGAGCAGGAGGGAAAGGCAATTGCTTCCATACGGGTTGAACGTTTAAAAAGTCATGGGATGGTAGATGCTCAGAAGGTGGAGAATCAGATACGAGAGGATACAGCAACAGAACTTGAAAATATCTATTTTGAAGACGGAATAGAACAGATTGATCAGAAGCTTGATCAGGCAGAGGAAGCTATTGAGCAGGCGGAAAAGGAAAGAGAAGAACAGGAACGGGCAGATGAAAAGAAGTCTCAGACAGAAGAGAGTATGAAAGGAACCACTGATAGCAGTACAAGTGAGGTTATTCCGGATTCTTATCAGGAAGTTCGAAAATTTATTAAAACAGAACGAGTTTTAAAAGAAGATTATCTTGGACTTCTAATTGATAAGGACTTTTAATGAGATTAGCAGTTTTATCAGACATTCACAGTAATTCAGTGGCACTTGAAGCGTGTTTGAATCGTTCAAAAGAACTTGGAGTGGAGGGATTTCTTTTATTGGGCGATTATATTAGTGATTGTCCGTCGCCAACAGTGACAATGGAATTACTTTATCAGCTAAAACAAAAATTTCCTTGTTGGTTTGTTCGGGGAAACAGGGAAGATTATCAACTGGCGCATAGGAATGGCGTCAATGATCAATGGTGCAGTCCAAGTTCAAGCTCTGGCTCTTTGCTCTATACATACCGAAATTTGCGTGAGAAGGATTTTCGATTTTTTGAGTCGCTTCCTGTTTCGCAAGAAATACGGCTCCCTGATTCCAGACCGTTTATCATTTGCCATGGCTCGCCGAAGTCCACAAAAGAGTTGCTTTATCCTAAGAGTAACAGGATGAAAAAGGCATTGAGAGAGTGTGTAACAGAACTTTTGTTTTGCGGACATACACATCTACAGGGGGAAGATTGTTGTGGATCCAGGCGATGCATTAATCCAGGTTCTGTCGGGGTGCCGGAGGGTTCGAATGGAAAAGCACAATTTGCTATCTATGATACACTCACGGAAATGGTGGAGTTTATTTCACAGGAATATGAGGTTTGGAAGATTCTGGAAAACTATGAAAAAAGCGGTTTGATGAAAGACGCGGGTGTGCTCGGACAGTTTATGCCATTACAGATTGCGACCGGGAAAAATTATTTGAAAAAGGTCGTGATACTGGCAAGTGAGGAAATGAAACGTGAGTGTGGTATAGTTGTACCCGGTAAGATACCGGAAAAGTACTGGCAGATGGCCTATAAAAAGGTGAGAGAAAATGAAACGGAGGGATCGTGCTGAATGCACAGTCCCTCCATCTATATGAATGGGTTTATTCATCTATCGTTGAACACGTCCGGAAGCATCCCCGCCGGCGAGTTTCATAACTTCATCTACCGAAACTTGGTTAAAGTCGCCTTCAATACTGTGTTTTAAACAACTTGCGGCAACTGCAAATTCAATCATTTCCTGAGGAGACATTTCGCTCAGGCATGCATAAATCAAGCCACCGCCAAAAGAATCTCCTCCGCCGACCCGATCAACAATATGCATAAGATATTTTTTACTAAAATGGAAATCGTTTCCGTCATAGAGCATGGCAGCCCATTTGTTATCGTTGGCAGAAATGGATTCCCTCAGTGTAATAGCAACTTTTGAGAAATGAAAGCGGTCTACTAATTGTCTGGCTACATCTTTATAGCCCTCGTGGTTTACCTGACCGGTTGTAACATCTGTTCCGTCAGCCTTGATGCCAAATACATCAGCGGCATCCTCTTCATTTGCAATACATACATCAACATACTGGCAGAGTTCGCCCATAACCTGACCGGCTTTTTCCTTTGACCAAAGTTTGTTGCGATAATTTAGATCACAGCTAATCGTAATATTTTTAGCTTTGGCAGCCTTGCACGCTTCCACACAAATTTCTGCAACATTGTCTCCAAGTGCTGGAGTAATGCCTGTAAAGTGGAACCAACTGACATCTTCAAAGATTTTATCCCAGTCAAAGTCATTGACAGATGCTGTTGCAATCGAAGAGCCTGCCCGGTCATAAATTACTTTAGAAGGTCTCTGACTTGCACCTTTTTCAAGGAAATAGATGCCTACCCGATCTCCCCCTCTGGTAATATTAGAAGTATCTACACCGTAACGGCGGAGTGAATTAATTGCGGATTGTCCGATTTCATGAGAAGGAAGCTTCGTAACAAAGCCTGCATCTAAACCATAATTAGAAAGAGAAACAGCTACGTTTGCTTCGCCGCCGCCATAAGTTGCTCCGTAATTTTCAGCTTGCACAAAGCGGTAATATCCTTCGGGTGCAAGCCTTAGCATAATTTCACCAAATGTAATAACTTTCTTTGCCATTATTTTCTCCAATCTCTCGTCACCGAGGTTATTTCTGTACTAATGTTACATTTGTATTTTTTAACTTAATACTCTTTACACAGCCTTTTTCACAGATTACCGAATTGCTGTTATCAAATTCATAGCCTTGCATTTCTAAATGATAAATAGCCCGGTCAATATAATTTGTTGCCAGTATAACTGTGCCGTCTTCGCATTCAAATAGTCCGCCAAAGGAACCGGATAAGGCAGAAACACCAACTTGTTTTAATTCAAAGCCAAGCATTGCTGTTACAGCTTCTTTTGTCAGTGCTGTGATTTTGTCAAATTCGCTGGCGCTGATTAAATCTTTATTTACCATCCAGCTTCCACCACAGGCGATAATTTTATTAAAGTTTAAATATGTAGTAAGATTCTTTGCATTGATGCCTCCAGTTGGCATAAATTTAACTTTTGTATATGGAGCGGACATTGCTTTAATCATATCAAGACCGCCAGCAGCTTCAGCAGGAAAAAATTTTACAACTTCCAGTCCGCATTCAAGAGCTTGTTCAATATCACTTGGATTTGCACATCCAGGAGTAATCGTAATTCCCTTTTGTACACAATATTTTACAACTTTAGGATTTAATCCTGGGCTTACAATAAACTTGGCACCGGCAGCAACTGCGCGATCTACTTGTTCTATCGTAAGAACTGTTCCGGCACCTACTAGCATTTCAGGAAATTCCTGAGCCATAATACGAATCGATTCCTCGGCTGCATCGGTACGGAAGGTTACTTCTGCCACAGGGAGACCGCCGTCACACAGTGCCTTTGCTAAAGGTTTTGCATCTTTTGCGTCATTTAGCGCAATAACCGGTACAATACCGATTTTAGAAATTTGTTCAAGTATGGTATTCATTTTAATCCTCCATATGGGAGCAGTTTTTTCAAGTAGACAAGTCTATGGCTCCGACACAAACTTGATGTGAAAATTTAACATTAAAAGTATAAAAAACGTACTGTTTGCGGTTTCATAATATGAAACAAGGTTTCGTATTATGAGCAACTAAATTATAGAACCGTTTCTAGGGGATGTCAAGAAGCAGAAAAAAGTTTATTGTTTTTTTAGGAATCCGGTGTTACAATGTGAACGCAGACAGAAACAGACAGGAGGCGGGAACTATGGAAGAGAGAAAAAATCCTGTTCAGTCCGCAGAACGGATATTTGCAGTATTGGAATTGTTGGCAGATCAAGGTGCCATGGGTCTGATGGAACTAAGCAGCCGGCTAAATATACATAAGAGTACAGTGCATCGTTTGCTTCAGTCGTTAATATGTATGGGCTATGTTATTCAGGAGGCGCAGAGCGGGAAGTATATACTAACATTTAAATTGGTGCAATTGGCTGAGAAAATGAAAGAGCATATGGAGGCTGCTTCAGTGATTCATCCATATATGCTTGCGTTAGCAAATGAGTCGGGGGAAACCGTTCATTTTGTACAGAGGCGGGGCAATGAAGTGGTTTATGTTGATAAGGTAGAACCTACTAATCCAAAGGAAAGTTCAATACGAATGGCATCTCAGATTGGCATGACCCGTCCGATGTATTGTTCGGGTGTAGGAAAAGCGATTTTGGCACAGATGACGGAGGAAGAAGTTCGCCAAATCTGGTATAAGAGTAAAATAGAAAAGAAGACGGAATATACTTTGACTACGCTGGAGGAATTGATAAAAGAATTAAAGGAAATAAGGATATGCGGATATGCTCTGGACAATGAAGAAAATGAAATTGGTGTACGTTGTATTGCTGTCTGTGTAGGGGAAAGAAGGAGTACCGGTGAGTATGCCATTAGCATTTCTGCACCAGTATCAAGGATGCCAGATGACAGGGTTCGGGAACTTTCGCGATTGATTTTAAAGGCAAGAGATGAAATTCACCATGTTTTAACTTGAAATGTTAACTATTAAATAAAAATTGGTTGACAATTAAAGGGCGGTACGATATAATCATTTCAGAAAAAGCAATATTCTTGGAGGATGATTATGGAGAAAAATAGAAATTCAGTTTATGAAATGGTTTTTGTGGCATTTGTTACTGCAGTGACATGTGTGGTAGCACCATTTTCCATTCAAATCGGTCCTGTACCGATTAGTTTTACTAATTTTATTATTTATCTTTCGCTCTACTTACTTGGCTGGAAAAAGGGCGTTATCAGCTATTTACTTTATCTGGTTATTGGAATGATTGGAATTCCGGTTTTTTCGGGCTTTGGAGCAGGGCTTGGAAAAGTAGCAGGTCCGACAGGGGGCTATCTGATTGGTTTTATCTTTATGGCAGTGATTTCAGGAATTTGCATTGAGAAGTTTTCCAAAAGCACAGTGCTGCAAATTATAGGAATGATTGTCGGGACAGTTGTATGCTACTTGTTTGGAACAATTTGGCTTGCATATCAGGCTGGAATGAGTTTTTATGCAGCATTGGCAGCAGGTGTTTTGCCATTTATTATTGGTGATTTCATTAAGATTATTGTTTCCGCAATGCTAGGACCGATACTTAGAAAATCTGTAAAGCACGCCTAAAAAAGTATTCTTAATCATGAAAAATGGAAATAAACTCCCTTGACATGTCTTAAAAAAGGCTCTAAACTAATAAGACACGTTAAGGGGGTTTTTATAATGAAAAGAAAAACAATTTTCGTTACTTCACTTTTTACTGTAATACTTCTTCTTTTGACCGGTTGTGGTATGAAGCGGGAATCTGTATCAGAAGGAAAATGTAAGGTTGTTACAACAATTTTTCCGCCATATGATTTTGTACGTGAGATTGCTGGTGATAAAGTGGAATTGACAATGCTGTTGAAGCCGGGTTCGGAAAGCCATACGTATGAGCCTAGTCCACAGGATATTTTAAAGATACAGCAATGCGATATTTTTATTTATAACGGAGGGGAATCTGATGAATGGGTTCGACAGATTTTGGATTCCATTGATATGGAAGGGAAAACCGTAATGGCTATGATGGATATGGTAGATCCTGTAGAAGAAGAAACTGTAGAGGGTATGCAGGAAGATGAGGAAGAGCATACCGAAGATACAGAGCATGAAGGGAAACATGAATATGATGAACATGTTTGGACAGATCCTGCTAATGCGATTACAATTTCGGAAAAAATATCGGAGGCTCTCATCGAAAAGGATACGATGAATAAAGAGACATACCAAAAGCGGGCAGAGAGTTATATAAAACAACTTCATGAGTTGGATCAGGGTTTTCGGTCAGTTATTAAAGCGGGGAAGCGAAAAACCATTGTAGTAGGAGACAGGTTTCCTTTCCGTTATTTTGTGGAAGCATATAATTTGAAATATTATGCAGCTTTTCCGGGTTGTGTGGCAGAAAGTGAACCGAGTGCTTCCACTGTTACTTTTTTAATACAGAAGGTTAAAGAAAATAAGATTCCCGTTGTTTTTACAATTGAAATGTCAAATGGAAAAATGGCGCATACAATAGCGGAGGGTACAGGAGCAAAAGTACTTACTTTTCATTCCTGCCATAATGTGACGGCAGATGATTTTGAGGCAGGAGCCGGTTATCTGTCACTTATGAAAGCTAACCTGATAAATGTGAAAGAAGCTTTGCAATAATCCGACCTTAGCGGTATAATTAGTTGATAGTGTAAAAATAAGCAGACAAGGAGGACGAGATGGCAAAGAAGAAGAAAAAGTCAAAGAGCAAGTTAAGACGGAGAATTGGATTGATTGTAAAGGTTTCGGTTTTGCTCTTACTGCTTACCATACTCATCGGAGGTCTTATTTTCTATTTTAAATATGGCAAACAAATATTTGCTATGCAGGAAGATGCCATTGAAATGGTAGCTGACTCAACGGTTGATACGTTTCGTGGTTCTGAGACGTCGATTGCATATAATTCCAAAGGAAAGCAGGTCGCAATTTTAAAAGGAGAAAAAGATGTATACTATCTAAATTATTCAGATATTCCTAAGTGGGCTATTGATGCGATGGTTGTGACAGAGGATAAGAAATTTTATTCTCACGG
>CATZVV010000099.1 GCA_958425285.1 uncultured Lachnoclostridium sp.
TTTCGAATTGGGATTACAATCCATATACAAGGATAGACTATGAAATATCAGCACCCGGGGTAGATATATATAGTTCAACGCTGAACGAAAGATATAAGAACATGTCTGGTACATCTATGGCCTCTTCCATCGTAAGCGGGTGTGCTGCGTTGCTTTGTCGGAAATTTATGGATGAAAAAGGGAATATTACCTGCTCTATGTGTTCCTTAGCGGGACATTTGATGAGAACCGGAAACGATACTTCGAAATTAACAGATATATACGGGCAATCGCACATCTTTCATCGATTAAATTTACTTTCTTTATTAAAAAATCCGTTGAGACCGGAAATCCGTGTTCAGGATATTAAAATAGTGGACGAGAAAGTGACGTTTTCATTATGTAATTGGCAAAGTGATGCAAAGAATATTCAGGTGACACTGAGAATGGATGCTTTTGGTAAAAATAATGCAGTTGAGAGCAGTTACTCCATATCGTCCATTTCCGGGCTGGAAACTGTAAAGGGGAAGGATATTTCTTTCAGTCAGTTAAATGTTCCGGTGTCTGGAACTGCAATTGATGCATTTATTTCTGTTTCGTATGAAAATGGTGCAGATAAGAGTGACGATACCATTTATCAGGATACATTTCCCTTTTCAATAAAAACAGGTGAAAATATAGAAGCAGAAACAGTTGTTATTCCACTTACCGGCTTAACACCTCCCTCTTCATTATTATTCATGCAAACAGAAACCAATAAAGAAATATCCGTGTCATTGGTGCCAGCCAATGCGACAAACGCAGGAGTTTTGTATTGGGAAAGTTCAGAGCCGGATATTGTTTCTGTGTCTGCTCATGGTACAAGTGGTGTTTTGTATGCAAAAAAAGTTGGAGCTGCTAGCATAACCGTATCCTCACCAACTGGGATTCAGACAAAGTGTGACGTGATTGTAAAGTCAATACCGCCGACCAATACGGTGGTACCTTCGGCTACTCCGGCAGCAACTCCTTCACTGACACAGACACTTGACCAATCGGTTGCTTTAAAGGCTACGGAGACATCGACTCCTTCGCTGGAAAAACCGATTATTACAAGTTGTAAGGTCAGCAAATACTCTGGGAAAAAGAAGTATAAAGTTCAATTAAAATGGAAGCGAAATAGAAAGGCATCCGGTTATCAAGTCTATCGTCGTACTAAAAAAGGGAAATATTCCCGGATTAAGTGGATAAAATCAAATAAAGTAATCAAATATGTAGATAAAAGAGTGAAATGGAAGAAGAACTATTACTACAAAGTAAAAGCCATTGGCAATGCAAGCATTAAAAACAGTAAGGATTCAAGGGAAAGGAAAGTTTATATTGTTGTAAAATGACAGCAGTATGGAAACAAAGTGGCATTCAAAAATTAGTTGAATTCCTGTTTTTTCTGTGGTAGTATAGATTAGATAACATGTTTTTATGGGCAGATTATGCCCGATGGAGGTTAGTATGAAGTATTTTGGAACCGATGGATTCCGTGGGGAGGCAAATGTTACCCTAACAGTAGAACATGCATTTAAAGTTGGAAGATTTCTCGGATATTATTACAATCGACAAAAGAAAGAGAAGGCAGGGATTGTAATTGGAAAAGATACAAGAAGATCTAGTTATATGTTTGAAACAGCTTTGGCAGCAGGTCTGACAGCAAGTGGAGCAGATGTATATATGCTCCATGTAACACCGACACCAAGTGTATCATATGTGGTGCGGACAGAGGGATTTGATTGTGGAGTTATGATTTCTGCAAGCCATAATCCTTATTATGATAATGGAATTAAAGTAATTAATAATAAAGGACATAAATTAGAACCGGAAGTGGAAGAGCAAATTGAAGCATATATCGATGGACCCGAGGATGCAATTCCGCTTGCAACCGGTTCAGACATTGGAAAGATAGTAGATTTTTCAATTGGAAGACATCGTTATATTGGACACTTGATTTCTATGGCGACGCGTTCATTTAAAAATAAAACCGTTGCACTGGATTTGTCAAATGGAGCAGCTTCAAGTGTAGCGAAGGGGGTTTTTGATACGCTTGGTGCAAAGACGCTTGTCATTAACGGCGATCCGGATGGTATCAATATTAATGAAAACTGCGGATCGACCCATTTGGGTATTTTGCAGAAGTTTGTCAAAGAACATGAGGAAGTTGATGTTGGATTTGCCTATGATGGGGATGCAGATCGGTGTCTGGCAGTAGATGATAAAGGTCAGATAATTGATGGTGACTGTATTATGTATTTGTGTGGTATTTACCTTAAGGAAAAAGGTGAGCTGAATCATAATACAGTTGTTACAACAGTTATGTCTAATATGGGATTATATAAAGCTTTTGATGAAGCCGGAATTTCTTATGAAAAAACTGCTGTGGGAGATAAATATGTTTGTGAGAATATGATGGAAAATAATCATTCTTTGGGAGGAGAAAATTCCGGTCATATTATTTTTAGTAAATATGCAGTGACAGGAGATGGTATTTTAACATCTCTTATGTTGATGGAAGTTATGTTGGAGTCCAAAAAGTCTCTTTCTGAACTAAGAAAGGGATTAAAAATTTATCCGCAGCTTCTGGAAAATGTCAGTGTTAAGGATAAAAGAGCGGCGAGAGAAGATTTTGATGTGATTGCTGTGGAAAAAGAGGTAGAAAAAGCTCTTGGAAATGAGGGTCGTTTACTTTTGAGAGAAAGTGGAACGGAGGCCTTGATTCGGGTTATGGTAGAGGCCAAAACAGATGAATTGTGCCGGGAAAATGTAGATAAAATTGTAGACGTTCTTAGAAAGAATGGACATATAAAGTGAAAAGGAGACAAATGATGAAAGGTGCATTTTACACAAATAAATATCGAAATGTATTTGCGGAATGTGGTTATTCACAGGAGGCAATTGAACAAAAAATAAAGGATGCATTCCATACCTGTTTTTATGAAGAAGGAGAACGTTTTTATTTTGAATCCGGTGATGATATGGGATATTTTGAAGATACCGGAAACTTTGATGCACGTACGGAAGGTATGTCATATGCAATGATGATGTGTGTGCAAATGAATATGAAGGAAGAGTTTGACCGTGTCTGGAAATGGGCCAAAACATATATGTACATTGAAGAAGGATGGAATAAAGGCTATTTTGCATGGCATTGTAATACAGAGGATGGTTCCAAGATGGATGAAGTACCCGGACCGGCACCGGATGGAGAAGAATTTTTTGCAATGGCATTGTTTTTTGCTTCACATAGATGGGGAGATGGAGAAGGAATTTTTAATTATTCCGAGGAGGCTCGTCAACTTTTGTATGATTGCGTACATAATGGAGAAACACAACCGGGAGATCCAATGTGGGAACCGGAAAATTACCTGATTCGTTTTATTCCCAGTCGGAAGTTTACAGATCCTTCGTATCACTGCCCTCACTTTTATGAGTTGTTTTCTATGTGGGCAAGAGAAGAAGACCGACCATTTTGGAAAAAGGCAGCGCAGGCAAGCCGTGAGTATTTGAAAAAGGCTTGTCATGAAAAGACGGGAATGTCAGCAGAGTATTCTTACTATGATGGAACTCCGTACGAAAAGGAACAGGATGTTTTTGGAGGACGTCATGACTGGTTCTACAGTGATTCTTATCGCACAGCAGCAAATATCGGGTTGGATTATGAATGGTTTGCACCGGATGAATGGCATGTTGAAAATAATAATAAGCTTCAGGCATTCTTTATGGAAGAGCATCGGGGCGAAGATTTTAAAATTTATGAAGTTGACGGAACCGTTATTGAACAGCCGGCTCTTCATCCGGTTGCCATTATTGCAACAAATGCAATGGCATCACTGGCAGCAAATGGTGCATATGCAAAAGAATGCATAGAGCGTCTTTGGAATACACCCCTTCGTAAAGGAGAAAGAAGATATTATGATAATTGTCTGTACTTATTTGCTTTACTGGCATTGAGTGGAAATTATCGGATTTGGTAGTTTAAAGTACGTTAAATTAGGAAAAACTGTAACAAGTGGTTTACATCACCAACATGTTATAGTATACTAATACCCATGCATATTGCGGGATTTCCGCTGTACTGACGGGATAAAATATTTGAAAACATAATAAAATAATATTTGGAGGATAGGAAAAAATGAGTTACAAGGTTGAAAATTTAGAGAAAAACATGGTAAAGCTTACGATTGAGGTAAGTGCAGAAAAATTTGAAGAGGGAATGCAAAAATCTTATTTAAAGAATAAAGGAAAGATGGCTATTCAGGGATTCCGTAAAGGAAAAGCCCCAAGAAAAATGCTTGAAAAATTGTATGGACCGGAAGTCTTTTATGAAGATGCAGCGAATTATGTGATTCCGGATGCCTATGAAGAAGCTGCGAAGGATAGTAAACTGGAAATTGTTGCACGTCCGGATATTGAAGTGGTTGAAATTGAAAGTGGAAAGCCTTTTGTATTTACTGCAACAGTAGCTGTAAAACCGGAAGTAACACTTGGTGAATATAAAGGAGTCGAAGTAGAGAAAACAGAAGTAAAAGTAATGGCAGCAGATGTAAACGCTGAAATTGATAAGATTCGTGAGCAGAATGCAAGAATGATTACGGTAGACGATCGTGGAATCAAGAAAGATGATATTGCTGTAATCGACTTTGAGGGCTTTGTGGATGGAGAAGCTTTTGAAGGCGGAAAAGGTGAAAATTATGAATTGACAATTGGAAGTCATTCTTTCATTGATACTTTTGAAGATCAACTCGTGGGAAAAGAGACTGGGGCTGAAGTAGAAGTAAATGTTACATTCCCAGAGGATTATCATGTAGATGAGTTAAAGGGTAAACCGGCATTGTTTAAAGTAAAAGTAAATGAAGTTAAGAAAAAAGAATTGCCAAAGGCAGATGATGAATTTGCAAGTGAAGTATCTGAATTTGAAACTTTAAAGGAATACAAAGCAAGCATTAAAAAGAATCTGACTGAGAAGAAAAAAGAAGAAGCTAAGACTGAAAAAGAAAACAAAGTAGTAGAAGCTGTTGTGGCAAATGCATCTATGGAGTTGCCAGAGGCGATGATTCAGGAGCAGGTGAATCAGATGGCTCAGGAATTTGCAGGAAGACTTCAGCAACAGGGGATTAGTTTTGAGCAATATATGCAATTGACTGGTATGGAACCGGCTAAGTTTATGGAGCAGATGAAGCCGGAAGCTGTTAAGAGAATTCAGACAAGACTTGTATTAGAAGCAATTGCAGCGGCTGAAGATATTAAGGCGACAGAAAAAGATATTGAAAAAGAAATTGAGAATATGGCTGAGATGTATCAGATGGAAGTAGAGAAAGTAAAAGAATTAATTGGCGAGACAGAACAAGAATCTCTTGCTAAGGATGTTGCGGTACAGAAGGCAGTGGATTTTATTGTGAAAGAAGCTGTTGAAGTGGCTGCAAAAGAAGAGGAAAGCGCAGAATAAACGCTTCGAAATGGAGGATTATTATGGCATTAGTACCTTACGTAATTGAACAAACGAGCCGTGGCGGTGAACGCTCATATGATATTTATTCCAGACTATTAAAAGAAAGAATTATTTTTCTTGGAGAAGAAGTGAATGATGCTTCTGCCAGTGTAATAGTGGCACAGATGCTTTTTCTTGAGTCAGAGGATCCGAAAAAAGATATTAATTTATACATTAACAGTCCGGGAGGTTCTGTGACTGCAGGAATGGCAATTTATGATACAATGAATTACATTAAATGTGATGTATCCACAATTTGTATGGGAATGGCAGCAAGTATGGGAGCCTTTCTTTTGTCAAGTGGTACGAAGGGAAAAAGACTTGCTCTTCCAAATGCAGAAATTATGATCCATCAGCCATCCGGCGGTGCAAAGGGACAGGCAACAGAAATTCAGATTGTTGCAGAGGAAATTTTGAAAACAAAGAAAAAATTAAATGAAATTTTAGCTGCTAATACCGGACAGCCGGTAGAAAAGATTGCCGCGGATACAGAGAGGGATAATTATCTCAGTGCTCAGGAGGCAATGGAGTACGGTATTGTAGACAGAGTAATAACGAACCGTATTGAGGCAGAGGCATAGAAAGAAAACTTGAGGTGACGTAGAAGAATGGCAAATAGAAGTGATGAACATTCCTTACGCTGCTCCTTTTGCGGGAAAACAGAAAAACAGGTAAAAAAACTTGTTGCAGGGCCAAAGGGAGTCTTTATCTGTGATGAATGTATTGAGATATGTAGTGATATTATTGATGAGGAATTTCAGAATGAGTATCAGGAAGCAGAAGAGATTGAGATTAACTTGCTGAAGCCGAAAGAAATCAAACAATTTTTAGATGATTATGTAATTGGACAGGATGAGGCAAAGCGTGCTCTGGCGGTTTCTGTGTATAATCACTACAAGCGCATTATGTCAGGGCAGGAGCTTGGTGATGTCGAAATTCAAAAGAGCAACATTATTATGGTGGGTCCTACTGGTTCTGGTAAGACATATTTGGCACAGACGTTGGCGAAACTTTTGAATGTACCATTTGCAATTGCAGATGCTACGACGTTGACAGAAGCCGGGTATGTTGGAGAAGATGTTGAAAATATTTTATTAAAAATTATTCAGGCTGCTGATTATGATATTGCCAGAGCAGAACATGGTATTATTTATATTGATGAAATTGATAAGATTACGAAAAAGTCTGAAAACGCTTCTATTACCAGAGATGTTTCCGGTGAAGGGGTACAGCAGGCATTATTGAAGATTTTAGAGGGTACGGATGCGAGTGTTCCGCCGCAGGGTGGAAGAAAACATCCGCAGCAGGAATTTTTCCATATTAATACGACAAATATTTTGTTTATTTGCGGTGG
>CATZVV010000100.1 GCA_958425285.1 uncultured Lachnoclostridium sp.
GGGATTGCAGTTGCTGATGGTCAGTGCATGATTATTGTAGAACAAGGTAAAATTGTCGAGGTGTGTGCCGAACCGGGTGAATTTACATATGACACTTCGACAGAACCAAGTATCTTTTCAGGCAGCCTGGGCGAAAGTATTAAACAGACTTTTATGACAATAGGGAAACGTTTTACATACGGAGGCGATACCGGAAAAGACCAGCGAGTCTATTATTTTAATACAAAAGAATTGATTGATAATAAATTTGGTACCCCAAATCCAATTCCATTCCGCGTTGTCGACCGGAATATTGGTTTGGACATTGATGTCTCTGTACGCTGCAGTGGTGTATATTCATATAAAATTGTAAATCCACTTTTATTTTATACTAATGTATGCGGAAATATAGAGAGCGAATACACAAGAAATGAAATTGAAGGCCAGTTAAAAACAGAGTTTATCAGTGCTTTACAACCAGCCTTTGCCAAAATCTCAGAAATGGAAGTACGGCCAAGTGCGATTCCAGGTCATGCTGAAGAGTTATCTGAAGCAATGAATCAGGCTTTAACAAAAAAATGGACTGAATTACGTGGTCTGGCTGTTGTATCTATTGCAATGAATCCAATTACCCTGCCAGAGGAAGATGCAGAAATGATTAAAACAGCGCAAAAAAGTGCTATTATGCGTGATCCTTCCATGGCAGCTGCTACATTAGTTGGCGCACAAGCCGATGCAATGAAGGCTGCTGCGTCAAATGAAAATGGAGCTATGATGGGCTTTATGGGCATGGGCATGGCAACTCAAGCAGGTGGTATGAATGCGCAAAGCCTGTACCAGATGGGAGCCGAGCAACAGGCAGCCAGACAGCAAACACCTGCCACACCAACGGGGAATAACTGGACTTGTTCCTGCGGCACAACAAATACAGGAAAATTCTGCCAAGACTGTGGCGCACCAAAGCCGGTACCGGCAGATGGATGGACCTGCTCCTGCGGCACATTAAATAAAGGTAAGTTTTGCCAGAACTGCGGCACACCAAAGCCTGCCGATGCACCTCTCTATAAATGCGATAAATGTGGCTGGGAGCCGGAAGACCCTCTAAACCCTCCGAAGTTTTGTCCGGAATGCGGAGATATATTTGATTGCAATGACATAAAATAGCAAAAATTGTACTTATAAAAAAGGAGGTTGTTGTTTGAGTACTTTATTAGAATACAAATGTCCTGCCTGTGGTGGAGCAATCGAATTCGACAGCGGATTGCAAAAAATGAAATGTCCATTCTGCGATACTGAATTTGACGTAGAAACCCTGAAAGAACTGGATGATGAACTTCAAAAAGAAGGACCGGATGATATGAGTTGGGAAACAGAAGCCGGAAGTGAATGGGAAGATGGCGAAACTGACGGCATGGCTGTTTATGTATGTAAATCCTGTGGCGGTGAAATCATTGGAGACGAAACCATGGCTGCTACTAATTGTCCGTTTTGTGATAATCCTGTTGTTTTTGCCAAACAATTTTCAGGCGACCTTCGACCGGATTACGTAATCCCGTTTAAGCTAGATAAAAAAGCTGCTACTGAAGGATTAAAAAAACATCTCTCAGGAAAACGGCTTTTACCTAAGGTATTTAAAAATGAAAACCACATTGATGAGGTGAAAGGCGTCTATGTTCCTTTTTGGTTATTTGATACGGATGCAAATGCACATATTCGTTACAAAGCAACCAAAACCCGTATGTGGAGTGACAGCAATTATAATTATACCGAAACAAGCCACTATTCAGTAATCCGTGAAGGTAATCTGGGATTTGAACGGGTTCCGGTTGATGGCTCTTCGCAGATGGAAGATGACCTAATGGAATCCATTGAACCATATAACTTTAATGATGCAGTCGACTTCCAAACCGCCTACCTCGCAGGATACCTTGCAAACCGTTATGATGTTACGGCAGATGCCAGTATAACCCGTGCCAATGAGCGCGTAAAACAAAGTACTGAAAAAATGTTTGCTTCTACCGTTACCGGATTTAGTACAGTAATACCAGAAAGCAGCAGTATCCGATTATCAAACGGGAAAGCAAATTATGCCCTTTACCCTGTATGGATATTAAATACAACATGGAACAATAAAAAATACACCTTTGCTATGAATGGGCAAACCGGAAAGTTTGTCGGAAATCTTCCCATTGATAAAGGTGCCTGCCTGAAATGGCTGGCAATGCTTACTCCTTTATTCACTGCGGTTGCAATGGCAATATTTTGGCTTATGTGGTTGCTATAGGAGGAGGCAGAATGAAAAAACGAATTATATCAATACTGTTTATCGCAATGATTTGCGCAGTAAACGTTTTATTTTTTACTACATCGACTACATACATTTCAGCAACTCAAAAAAATGAAATTCCTGAAGAGCGCCAGCTGCCACGACTAGTGGATGACGCTGACCTACTCAGTGATTCGGAGGAAGAACAACTTCTTACCAGGCTGGATCAAATCAGCGAACAACAAAAATGTGATGTAGCAATTGTAACAATTAATGAACTTGAAAATACATCTGCCACTGCATATGCAGATGATTTCTTTGATTATAACGGTTATGGTATTGGCTCAAACAAAGATGGAATTTTACTTCTTATTAGCAAAACAGACCGTGATTGGGCAATCTCAACGCATGGTTCGGGAATCAATGCATTTACCGATGCCGGTCAGGAATATATGGTTGATACATTTAAGCCCTATCTTAGCGATGATAAATATTATAAGGCCTTCGACAAATTTGCCAGTCTTTGTGATGAATTTTTAACACAGGCAGCAACCGGAACTCCATTTGATAATGGAAATCTTCCAAGGGGTATGTTTGAACTTGGAAAAAACCTTCTTTTCTCTGTCGGTTTCGGACTTCTTGCCGCCATTATTGTCATAATCGTCATGGCACTGAAGCTTAAATCCGTTGGTCAGCAGTCTACTGCCACAGACTATATACGGCAAGATAGTCTGGAAATTACCAAGAGCCATGAAATATTTCTTTATAACACAGTAAGCCGAACCAAAAAAGAAAGTGAATCTTCCTCTGGCAGCAGTACCCATACCAGTTCATCCGGAGAAACACACGGAGGTTCCAGCGGAAGTTTTTAACGCAAGCTACAGTCAAAATGTCTTGTATATAGGCATCCTTCATGCTAATATACGAAATAAATAATAATTACCAAGGGGGAAAATCTTATGAAATTAACGAAAAGGTTTGGAGGGGTGATACTTAGCATCGTCATGGTACTGTCATTACTTGTTCCATTCAGTAGTACAGCCGCTAAGTTACCTAAAATAAGCAAAAACCGTGTAACTGTATATGTAGGAAACACAACAACTCTAAAGCTGAAAAATGTTTCCAAAAAAGCAAAGGTTACCTGGAAATCCAAGTCAAAGAAAGTTGTAAAAATTACCAAATCCACTAAGAAGTCTGTAAAGATTAAAGGTGTCAAAGCGGGTAAAACATCCGTAATCGCTAAGTATAAATTAGGGAAAACAAAGAAAACGCTTTCTTGTAAAGTAACTGTTAAAAAGAAGGTACCAAATAACCAGAAGGTTACCTTACAGCCAGCTCAGTCTCCTGCTGCAACAGCAGCAATCAATACACCAAATGCTACCGTATCAGCAACACCGAATGTATCAGCAACACCGAATGTTACCGTATCACCCGGCATAACAACAACACCTGATGCATCCAGTACCCCTGCTGCAACAGAAGAGACATATAGCTGGGTAACAACATGGGGAACAGCAGAAGAAAAATGTGATACAACAGATAATGCAATGCCTCAGATGGCACTTGAAGATTCAACGGTTCGCCAGATTATCCGTGTTACAACAAGCGGCGACAAACTAAGACTCAGACTCTCTAATCAGTACGGCGAAAGCGACGTTAATATCCGCTCGCTTCATCTTGCCAAACAGGTAAAGGCAGATGCCTCTACTATTGACTCATCAACAGATACTGCAGTAACCGTGAACGGCCAAGAGGAATTCGTAATTCCTAAAGGTAAGGTTATCATAACAGATTCGGTTGATTTCAGCGTAGATGCACTTGACAATGTCGCAGTATCCGCCTACTTTGGCGAGGCACCATCAAAAAACATAACCGGTCACAGAGGGGCAAGGGCAACAACATACCAGGTTTCCGGTAATCAGGTTTCTGAAGAGACACTTTCATCTTATAAAACAACAACAAGCTGGTTCTTCTTAGCTGATGTATCCCTATGGTCACCTGAGGGAAGCAAAGCAGTCATATGCTTCGGAGATTCTATTACAGATGGTTACGGAACAGATGCCACTTACCTTGGCAAGAAACCGGATAGTTATACAAGATGGGGTGATTATTTTGCCAAGAGACTTCAGGCAAATGAAGGAACAACCCGTATATCCGTCGTCAATGAAGGAATCGGCGCAAACTCAATTCTTGGTTCTTATCCTACAGATGCAGGTAGGGACAGATTTTCAAGAGACCTTTTGGAACACGATGGTGTAGGATATTGTATCATTTTATTTGGAGTAAATGATCTGAATAAACTTCAGGATACAAGCAAGTATGATTTACTTCTCCCTGAATATCAAAAGATGGTTAAGCTTTGCCATGACAATGGAATTAAAGTTTATGGTGCACCAATTCTTCCATTTGGAACAAGTGGCTACTATAGTGATTCTTCAGAAGAGGTCAGAACAATGATTAATAACTGGATGCGTTCAACCGACTCTGAGATGGACGGCATTATTGACTTCGAAAGTGCCGTAGCAGATCCTTCTAATCCAAAGAATGTTTTAGAAGCATATACGCATGATGATGGACTACATCCTTATGATGGATACAGTGTAATGGCAGATGCGATTGACTTAAAGATGTTTGAATAAATAGACTTAGATTGTTTTAAAATGGTCAAAAAATCCACAGATCGGCTCAAGCAGAAGTAAGACTTCATATCAAATGCTCGAACTGATTTGTGGATTTTTCTTAATTTTGAACAATGCCCAATTATTTTGGCTTCACCCATCTGCCTGTCATTCGATTGGCTTTCCATTCATTTCGTTTTTCATCATATTTATTGACAAGCAAAAGCTGCTTTGGACTGCTCATTTTTAAGGCCTTATACACCGTTTTTAGTGGAATACGGCTGCGATTTCGCTTCAAATCGCCTGAATCTCCCAAAAAGATGGTATCTTCTTTTTCATCATATAAAAACAAAGTCACATAATGTCCTGGTGTATCCTCCCAGTAAGAATCATCATTGTAACTACTTACAAGGGCAATGGTGCTTTCTGACCGTTTTATCATTTCCTGAAATTCTTTATACGTAACAGGCTTTTCTTCAAGTCGACAAGTGAATCCAGTATACTCCAGTGTTGTTAGCATGCACTCCCATGGAATCGCTCCGCCGCCTCCATAACCAGAAACTTTTTTCGCATATTCATACATATCCAGGGGTGAGCACTGATACTTCGTTAATGTAGAATAAATATTTGCCATACAGCATAATCCACACCCAAATCCCCCAAAAGAACCTCCATCCACGAAAAGTCTTCCCCAGCTTCCGGAATACGCCTTCCTCTTTTCCCATGCCTTAGGTCCCTGAAAGTATGTTACAATACTCTCTTCCGGATTTGGCGTAATTTCAGGTACCGGTGTTTCAGATGAGGCAGCAGACTTTACTGCAGCCTGTGTAGCAGCATCCAATGAAGAGGTTGCCTGCACAGGAATATCTTCCTCTCTCTCCTGTAAAATTATCAATCCTGTAAAAACAACAAAAATTAATACTATTATTCCAAACCATATTTTTTTTCTGTTTTGTAAATTCAATTTTATTCTTTCCTCTCATTTGTACACATCCTTGGAACATAATCATAACTGTAAAAAGTGTATCATACTTTATCATAGGTTGTAAACGAAAAAAGACTGCCATACGTACCGAATTTATCCAGTAACGCATAGTAGTCTTTTTTAACCTGTCAGAATGCCCGGTTCTCAGTCACGTCCTTTTACCGGAACCTCCGGAGGCTCAAAGTCATAGACCTCCAGATAAGATTCCAATTCTTCCTCTGACTGTGGAGCCCTTGGAAGAGATCCCGTACAGTCTGTTTTTGAACAGGACTTTAAATTATCTAAGCCCTCTCCGAATTTGAATTCGCCATAATCTGTCTTGCCCTTCATTCTATTCCCACCTTCACATCACTAGTATGTGTCTCTTACAAAAAATTATACTAAATATTTTCGTTTTTTAATGCATCAATCGTATTTTGCTTCCTAAATTTTCTCATTGAATAAAGCATTGTAGCAAACACAACTCCAAATACACTTCCAATTGCAATGACTATACTATACCACGGAATATAAAAATTCATATTGATTCCTTCAGAAATCGACTGAAAAATCAACCAGGTAATGACAAATGCTACCGGAACTCCATAACAAATCCCCTTTAGCCCATAAAGCAGGCACTCAAAATTCATCATTCGGTAAAATCCTTTCTGAGTCATTCCGATTGATTTGAGCATTGCAAATTCTCTCCGCCTCAAATGAATATTGGTAGATATTGTATTAAATACATTGGCAGCAGCAATCAATGAAATTAAAATAATAAATCCATATGAAAAAATATTGATAATTGTCAAAAGTGCCTGATTGGATTTCAGCATTTCATCCACGTTAAAAATAGAAGATGTACTCTGTCCCCGCTCCTTTAGTATATGGCACATTTCCTCATATGTGGCTTTGGGATTGGATGAGGAAAAGAAATAATTGTAAGAAGAGTACTCACTCCCTTCAGGTAAAATCTGATTTTGTACACGCCAAGGAAGCATCA
>CATZVV010000101.1 GCA_958425285.1 uncultured Lachnoclostridium sp.
AATTGCAGACGATGGCAGTTATTATAAGACAGACCGTGATTATTGTGATGATTTTCGTAAGCTATATGAAGAATTGTCAAAGTGATTATACACAGGGTTTCCTATAATTATGATAATGCGGAGATCCAAAGGCTTGTAAAACGAATGAACATACAAATCAGTAAGCAGCCATTTCTTGCTGGTTTTGTATGCTCTTTGCTTTATTCAGCCAATGTTTTTTATCGGTCTTAAAGGTATTTTGTGTTACAATACAAAAACGATAGAATGATAAATCAAATTCAGAATGGAAATTGAAACTAGGTAAATTTTGTGATATGATAAAGTAAATTATAGAAAAATTGGAGGTCAATCTTTATGAAGGCATACAAAGAGATGAGCAAGGAAGAGCTGTTGGATTTAAAAAATGACTTAGAGGCTCAGTACAAAGAAGCACAAAATCAGGGACTGAATTTAGATATGTCCAGAGGGAAACCGGGAGCAGCTCAGCTGGATATTGCAATGGGTATGATGGATGTGCTGAATTCCACGTCGAATTTATGTTGTGCAGAAGGTGTGGATTGTAGAAATTATGGTGTGCTTGACGGTATTGACGAGGCAAAGCAGCTTCTTTCCGATATGATGGAGGTTCCCAAAAAGAATATTATCATTTATGGAAATTCCAGTTTAAATATAATGTACGATACCGTGTCACGATCTATGACACATGGTGTTATGGGCTCTGAACCATGGTGTAAATTGAAACGGGTGAAATTCCTCTGTCCGGTTCCCGGATATGACAGGCATTTTGCCATTACAGAACATTTTGGCATTGAAATGATTAATATCCCTATGGATGAAAATGGACCGGATATGGATTTGGTTGAAAAATATGTAAATGAAGATGAAACAGTAAAGGGAATCTGGTGTGTACCAAAATATTCTAATCCTACCGGTATTACTTATTCAGATGAGGTTGTCATGAGATTTGCTAATCTGAAACCTGCCGCAAAAGATTTTCGCATTTATTGGGACAATGCGTATGGTATTCATCACCTATATGAAGATAAGCAGGATCAGCTTATTGAAATTTTGGATGCATGTAAAAAAGCAGGAAACCCGGATATGGTATTTAAGTTCAGTTCAACGTCTAAAGTTAGTTTTCCCGGTTCAGGTGTGGCTGCGATTGCAACATCAACTTCAAACTTGAAAGAAATCCGCAAACAGATGACAATTCAGACAATCGGACATGACAAGCTCAATCAGCTGCGTCATGCAAGATTTTTTAAAGATTTTAATGGCATGGTAGTACATATGAAAAAGCATGCTGATATTATGCGTCCGAAATTTGAAGCAGTACTGGATGTGTTTGACAGGGAGCTTTCCGGGTTGGAGATTGGAAGTTGGATTCGTCCGCGCGGGGGTTATTTTATTTCTTTTGATGCGATGGAAGGCTGTGCGAAGAGGATTGTAGCTAAATGCAAGGATGCTGGTGTTGTTTTGACAGGAGCGGGAGCAACATATCCGTATGGAAAAGATCCGCATGACAGTAATATTCGTATTGCACCTTCATTCCCTACACCGGAAGAAATGCAGCAGGCAGCGAATCTGTTTGTTTTGTGTGTAAAGTTGGTAAGCGTAGAAAAATTGATGGAGGAGTAAAAAGTATTGAGACTTCAAATTTTATGAGAGATTGCTAATGAGGTCAGGCATTCAGGCATTATATAAGATTTAGAAGAAACTCACTGGTAAATATAGAGATGTTTGAAGGATATTTGGAAGAAATTTTTTATTGTATTTTAAGTGATGGATTTCATTCTAATATGACGTTGAGGTCGTATAGGTTATAAAAGTGATGAGCATACAGGTCAGCGAGAACTTTGCCTGAAATAGAGGTATTGTTTAGGCTGATTTGTATGCTTGTATTTTAATGAGTGATATTTTTGTTAGAAAATTAATACATTTGCTTGACTGTAAATGAATAGTTAACTAAAATAGAATTATGTATTTACAAAGAAAGGAAAGAGATAAATGGAAGGAAAAGAACAAAACAGTAATTTCTTTGAAAGAAATGAACAGGAAGTAAGTAGATTGATGTGTAAAATTCTGGCAGGTATGACATTGGTCTTTCCAGTGTTCTTTCTTTTATCGGCTCTACGGGTATTTAGCATTACCATTCCTGAATTGGCGAAAGTCACCCCAATCGGTTTGGTTTGCACGTTATCTCCTGCAATCTTAAATAAATTCGGGGTTTCTACAAAATTTATAAAAAATTACAGTATTGTGGCAGTTGCCTTTTTTATTGCACTCATGGCTGGAAATGCTCATATCGGAATTTATATTACATACGTACTGGCGCTTGCTTTAAGCTGCCTGTATTTTGATAAAAAATTCACAATTCGGACAGCAGTGATTGGATATGTATTTTTAGTGACTGCCGTTTTTATTCGCTCAGGCAACGTGGTATTATATAATGGAGATACGAGGATGAAATGGTTTATTGCATATACGATGGGATATACGATGGAATATGTCGCTATGTCGGCTGTATTTATTAGTTTGGCGGGACGGGCAAGGAGGCTTTTGGAAAATCTGCATAACACGGAGATGGTGAAGGAGATTTTGGCTCAGTGCGGAGATGCTTCAGGTAAATTATCACATTTACTTGGTAATTTAAAAACTATGATTCGTAATACGGTGGATAATAATCATCGGATTCATGAAGAAGCGGATAAAACGAGACAGGGGTGCGAGAATAGCTTAGCGCATGTTGAAGAGACAAATGCCAGTGTTCAGAATATGAGTGCGAATATGTATCAGATACACCGGCAGATGGAAAGCATGTCTGAAATTTCTAAAGATTCTTGTGAAAAAACTGAAAATTATATTCAAGTAATGAATCGGTCTGTTCATTCCATGCAGCAAATTGATAAATCCAGCGTAATAGTTAAGGAAAAGATTAAGCAGGTAGGAAATTGTTCCTGTGAAATTGAAACATTTGCAAGTACAATAGCTGGTATTGCGGGTCAGACAAATATTTTGGCATTGAATGCATCAATAGAGGCAGCACGGGCAGGAGAACAGGGAAAAGGTTTTGCGGTTGTGGCAGCTCAGGTAGGTATATTGGCAAAGGAATGCAGGGAGGCAACAGAGAGTATTACAGAGAAGATAGAGCAAATGAATGAAAATGTGAAAGAAGCACATCTTTCAGTGGAGGAAAATGGAGAGTTGGTTTCAGAAGGTATTCGGGAAATTGCCAATGCAAAAGAAGAGGCAGGGAAACTTTTAGGACTCCAGAAAGAATCGAGACAGCGGGTAAAAGAGGTGGAAGAGGACTTATCTTCTAACGTAGAATATCAGGAAGCAGTAGCAGGTATGGCAGAAGGGTTGGATGAGATTACGAATCAGTCATTGGAACAGGTTAAAACAATTGGACAAGCGATACAGGAACAGGTAAAACTGGTAGAAAATATGCAGGATGCTTTTGCAGAAGTTCAGAAAATTTCAGACCAATTACTTCAAATCAGCAGGCAGGAGAATTAAATATTATATTGCAGCATTTAAGCGTAATAAATTGTAAAACATTTATTGTTAATTGCAATTGTGCGTGTTAAAATGAAAATAATGATTGTAGGAGAACAGTTTCTTTGACTACGTTCCCGGAATGGAGGATCATATGACAGTGAAAGAGGTTCGTGAGGTATTGGGGGCCAGAATTGCTTGTGGAGAACAATACCTTGACAGAGAAGTGCATAGTGCCTGTGGTTCTGATATGATGAGTGATGTACTTGCTTTTTTGAAAGAACAGGCAGTTTTGTTGACAGGGTTGTGCAATCCCCAGGTAGTTCGGACGGCAGAGATGATGGATATTGTATGTATCGTATTTGTTCGCGGGAAAATGCCGGATGAAGCAATGATTAAGCTGGCAGAGGAGAGGCAGATTCCCCTGCTTGTGACAGGTCATCGTATGTTTGGTGCCTGTGGTCTTTTATATGAAAAAGGTCTGCGGGGGGGTGCTGGTTATGAGTGATTCCATTCACTTGATATATGAGGTTGATGGTGAAGATTTTACCCGGGCAGGGGAAGCATCCAGCGATTTAAAAAGCAAGCTGAAACAAATGGATGTCTCTCCGGATGCAATCCGCAAGGTGGCAATTGCTATGTATGAGGGAGAAATTAATATGGTGATACATGCAAATGGCGGACAGATTGACGTGGAAGTTTCACCTGAGGATGTAACAATGGTACTTGCAGACTGTGGACCGGGTATTCCGGATATTGATAGGGCAATGCAGGCGGGATATTCAACGGCACCGGATAATGTTAGAAATCTTGGTTTTGGTGCCGGTATGGGATTGCCCAATATGAAAAAATATACCGATGAGATGAATGTTGAAACAACAATCGGTGTGGGTACTACAGTTACCATGAAAGTGCTGTTGTAAATTATCATATAAAAAAGCGGTAACTAATCAACATGTCGCTCGCAAGTTTGCCAAAGGCAAACTTGATACAAACGGTGTTTACAGCGGATTGGAGGTAGATATGGATAAGTTTTCGAAGTCAGTGCGGCTTGATGAAGACTTGTGCATGGGTTGCATTAACTGTATCAAACGCTGCCCGACACAGGCAATTCGTGTACGCGGGGGAAAGGCCGTCATTACGAATGAATTTTGTATTGATTGTGGCGAATGTATTCGGATTTGCCCTCATCATGCGAAAAAGGCTACATATGATTCATTAGATTTGATTGATCAGTTTGAATATACAGTTGCATTGCCGGCTCCGGCATTGTACGCCCAGGTCAATAATCTGGAGGATATTAATATTCTCCTTACAGCACTGTTGCGTATGGGCTTTGATGATGTATATGAAGTAAGCGGGGCAGCAGAGATTATTTCTTCTTATTCCAGAGATTATGTGGAGAAACATCCCGAAAAATGGCCTTTGATTAGTACCGCCTGCCCGTCGGTTGTACGATTAATAAGGGTTCGTTTTCCTAATTTGTTAGAGCATTTATTGCCATTGCAGGCTCCGGTTGATTTGGCAGCAGAACTGGCGAGGCAGAGGGCGATGGAAAAGACCGGACTTCCCTCAGAGAAGATTGGTATTATTTTTATTTCTCCGTGTCCTGCTAAAGTTACAGCAACAAGGGCACCGCTTGGAATTGAAAAAAGCCATGTAGATGGTGTCTTTGCGATTAAAGAGGTATATCCTGCACTTGTACATGAAATGGGAAAGGTGGGAGATGATGTCCAGAATCTTGCAATTAGCGGGAAAATTGGAATCAGCTGGGGCAGCAGCGGAGGTGAAGCAGGGGGCTTGCTATCCGATAGTTATTTGGCAGCAGATGGAATTGAAAATGTAATCCGTGTGTTGGAAGACCTTGAGGATCAAAAATTCAGCAATTTGGAGTTTATTGAGTTGAATGCCTGTAGCGGAGGATGTGTCGGAGGCGTTTTAACGGTGGAAAATCCATATGTGGCAAAGGTGAAATTAAAACGCCTTAGAAAATATATGCCTGTGGCATGCAACCGGATTGAGGTGGATCACAGTCTGGTAGACTGGACGAAAGAGGTGGAGTATGAGCCGGTTTTCAAATTAGGTGATAATTTAAAGGAAAGCATTCACTTAATGTCAAAAGTAGAGGAACTGTGCAAAAAATTCCCAGGTCTGGATTGTGGTGCCTGCGGAGCCCCGACCTGTAAAGCGTTGGCAGAAGATATTGTGAGAGGTGTGGCATCGCAGAGAGATTGTGTACATCTATTACGAGAATTTGTGGAAAAGATCACGGATGAATTTTCTATTTTAGGAGATGAATAATTGTTGAAAGTGAAAAACGCTTCGGAATGGAGGAAAGAGATTAGATATGACAGTAAGAGAACTAATGGATGAAGATGTATTCCAGGTATTAAATGAAGGAGAAAACATAGATAGGGAAATTAGCCAGCCATTTTGCTGTGATTTGCTTAGTATTGCAATGTCAAAAGCACCAGCAGGGGCAGCGTGGGTTACGGTAATGGGAAATATGAATACGCTGGCAGTGGCTACCTTGACGGAATGTGCATGTATTATTCTGGCCGAGGGAATTCAGATGGATGAAGCAGCACTAAAAAAGGCAGATGCAGAGGGCATTACTGTTTTTGCTACGGAGGCGCCAATTTTTGAGACAGGGTTAACGGTAATCCGTATTATGGAGACATATGAATGAATCTGACATACGATTTACATCTTCATTCATGCCTGTCTCCATGCGGTGATTTGGATATGACTCCTGGTAATATTGTCGGGATGGCAATGATTAAGGGATTGGATGTAATCGCAGTTACCGACCATAACAGTTGCTGTAATTGTGGAGCCGCAATGGAAATCGGAGAAGCCTATGGAGTCACCGTTATTCCGGGAATGGAGCTTACAACAGCAGAAGAGGTTCATGTACTCTGTCTGTTTCCTGCCTTAAAGACTGCGATGGAATGGGATGAATATGTTTATGAACATTTGATTGATATTCCAAATCAGGAAGAGATTTTTGGAAAACAGCAAATTTGTAATTCGGATGATGAAATTATTGGAACAAAAGAGAAATTGTTAATCAATGCGACAGATATTGCCTTTGCGCAGGTATATCAACTTATGGAAGAGAGAAACGGCATTATGATTCCAGCCCATATTGATAAGCAGGCAAACAGCTTGCTTGGTAACCTTGGATTTATTCCACCGGATAGCAGGTTCCGGGTAGCTGAGGTTAAAGATTTACAAAATTTACACAGATTGCAAAAGAGCAATCCGTATTTAATGGGATGCCGTTTTATTTCAGA
>CATZVV010000102.1 GCA_958425285.1 uncultured Lachnoclostridium sp.
GTGGGATTAAGAGAAAAGTTAAACTTTTTTGAGGGACAAGAAAGACAGGGAAAGAAGTATCTTATTCCGAAAGTGGGGGAGAAAACGACAAAGCTGGCAAGAATGCTTCGTGCTAAGGGCGCCGGAGTGGATGAAATTCAGGTTGGAGAGGTGATATATCAGAGGAACGCATTTGCAAAGGAAGATCTAATCAATGCTGATTGGATTATTTTTACAAGTCGTCATGGTGTAAAGGCTTTTTTTTGGCAATTGGATGAATATGGGATGGATGCAAGAAGTCTCGGACATTGCCGAATAGCTGCTGTTGGTAAAAAAACAGGGGAGGAGCTTAAAAAGTTTGGAATTTGCGCGGATGTAATTCCGTCAGAGTATCATAGCAGAGCATTGGCAGAGAAATTGAAGCCTTTGCTTTCCGTATCAGATCAAGTTTGGTATGTGAAAGCAGAGAATGTAGAGTCTGATTTATCAGAATATTTGGGGCAGTTCTGTCATTTTGTTGAAAAGAAGGTTTATGAGAATCGAATTAAGGAGTTTATACTGCCCGATCAGATAGAAAGCTATGATGGAGTTTATTTCACTTGTGCTTCTTCGGCAGAACGTTTGATGGAGCATTTACATGGGGAGATTCCATCGAAATGGATGTCGGATAATTGTATTTACAGTATTGGCACTAAATGTACAAAATGTCTGAATCGGTATGGTATTAGCCGGGTGCTTCAGGCATCGGAAGCTTCTTATGAGTCGATGGAGGAATTATGAGAGTAACAAAAATGGGATATCATCATGCACATGATGAGAATTTTGTTGTGAATCGTCCGGAGGGATTAGGTGAGTTTTTGCTATTGATAATAAAAACTAAGGCTCGATTTTTTTATGAAGGAGAGTGGCATCATATTTTGCCGAATACAGTCATGCTTTACTGTGACACTACACCTCAATTATATAAGGCAGATGATTGTGGTTATGTAGACGACTGGATACATTTTACAATGTCCCGGAAAGAACGGGAGAGCATTTTTTGCCGGGGCATTCCGTTTGATACCCCCATCCCGCTTCATGAAACAATCGGTTTATCTGAAATCATTGCAAAGATGAGTTATGAATACTATTCAATGAATCCACACCAGAAAGAAAATCTGGGATTGTATATGCAGCTTTTGGTTAACCGGATTGCTGATCAAATTTTAGAGAGTAACAGGCAGCAGGAGCACAGTATATATTATGAGCGGTTTACGTATATTCGAAGTATGATTTATAATAATCCGAAAGAGCAGTGGTGTGTAGATGATTTGGCGAAGAAACTACATATGAGCCGTTCAGCAGTGCAGCATCTATACAAGCAGATTTTTAATACCAATGTGATTAGTGATGTGATTACTAGTAGAATTGAGCACGCAAAGCATTTATTATATATGACAGATTTGTCAGTAGCACAAATTGGGCAAGAGTGTGGTTATCACAATGAAATACATTTCTTTCGTCAATTTAAGGAACGGACGGGGACGACCCCGGCAAAGTACCGTAAAGGGAATACAATGTCACATTGACAAAGTGGACAAATATATTGCTAGTATGCTAAAATTATTACAGAGGGATTAATGTGAAAAATAAGTACATCAGTGTTATTTTTCATACAACTATTTGTTTGGGAGCGAAAACAAATAGCTCTGAGGGGAGACAAAAATAGGGGAGTTTTGTCGCCTTTTCGTGACCAGTCGCCGGAAATGAGGAATAGAATGTTTTGGATCATGACAATTGTGGCTGCCATTGCGATGATACCGATAGGAATATATATGTATCATTTTTTGAAAAGAATGGCGGAATGTTTTGGCTTATGTGCGGATAAGGTATATACACGAATTTTTCTTGTCATATTTTCTATCGGACTTATAGTAGGGGCTTCAAATATATGGGGAGTTGGAGCTGTTATTATTTTGCATCTTTTTTTATCTGCATTGCTTGTACAGCTGATTCATTTTATATTAAATCATTTATGTTTTCGGAGAAAAAAAGTAATTGATAAAGTTTATTGCTGTGGTCTGATTCCTATATTAATTACAATGCTAATTATGGGCTATGGGTATTGGAATATGGGACATGTTAGAAAGACGGAGTATGTTGTTCAGACAGAAAAGAAAATCCGTCCAGAGGGGTATCGGATTGCAATGATTTCAGACCTGCATTATGGAACTACGATGAATCAGGAGAAATTAGCAGCCTATTGCCATGAGATTGGTCAGCAGAATCCGGATTTTATTGTTCTTTGTGGTGATATTGTGGATGAAAATACAACCTATGTGCAATTGCAGGAAGTGATGCAGGAACTCGGTTCCATTCAAAATACATATGGTGTTTTTTATGTGTATGGTAACCATGACCTTTCAAAATATTCGAGTCACCCCGGTTATAAAGAGGAGCAGTTTGTGCAGGTAATGCAGGAAGCAGGGATTCAGATACTGGCAGATAATCATGTTCAGATTCATGGCGAGTTGACAATTGTAGGAAGAAATGACTGGAGTTATCAATGGGGTGGTGTACATGTACGCATGGATGCAGAAAAGCTTTTAAGGGATGTGTCAAAAAAGGATTTTGTACTTTTGCTGGATCATCAGCCGAGGGAGCTGGAGCAGAATGATAAAGCGGGGTACGATTTACAGTTATCGGGTCATACACATGCAGGACAGATTTGGCCGGTAGGTATTATAAGTGGTTTACTAGGATTTGGTGAACTGAATTATGGTTACCAGCAAATGAGCCATTTACAAGTTATTGTTTCTTCCGGTATGGCAGGCTGGGGATACCCGGTAAGGACAGGTTCACATTCTGAGTATGTAATGGTAACAGTAGAACAAAAATAAGAAAGGGATTTTATGTTACAGGAAAATGATAAGGTATTTGAAGAATTAGTAAATCATCTGGGGGATACGGCGGTTTGTGTAATTAGTCGGGAAACACATGAAATTTTTTATTACAATAAGAAATTAAAAGAAAAGTGTCCCAATGTCCGTATTGGGACAGTCTGTCATGAGATTTTGCCGGTGCATTGCAGCAGCTGTCCCATTAAAGATATAGGTAAAGAAGACAAATCGGTTAATGGAAGGAGTAATACTTCGGATGGAAGGAGTAATACTTCGGATGGAAGGAGTAATACTTCCATTATATATAGCAGCCCATTTGGAGCAGTGGCAGATGTTACGGCTACGGCTTGTGAATGGAATCACGTGCCGGCATATCTGCTTATGATTTCACCCCATCAGATTTTATTTCAGGAACGAGAGATATATGCACAGTTTCAAAAAGTTAATATTATTGCCCAATTGATGATGGTAGCAGCAGCCAAAGCCTATGATTTGCTTATATCTGTGAACTTGACTCAGAATACATATGAGATTGTGGAATATCAGAATTTTATTAACCATAAGGCAATGACAGAAGGATGCTTCGATGACTTGATTGAGACCGGTCTCTCTACTCTTCCAGATGAGGAACGCCCATTTTTTGTGAAAGCATTTCGGAGGGACTACTTGCTGGAGGCATATAACAGGGGAGAACAATCGGTTTATCTGGAACACTACCAATATGCAGATGATGGTACTTTACATTGGATGCTAACACAGGTTCTATTTGTGGAGGATCCTTATAATAGTGATATTTTAGAAATAACATTAAGTAAATGCATAGATGAGCGGAAAAAGAGAGAGGAGGAAATTCAGAACGAGAGAAGAGTTGTTTACAGCAGCATCCCAGGAGATGTTGTAATGGGAAGGGTGGAGGAAAAGGAATTTCTTGTTCACGTCTTGGAGTCATCGGAGGATTTCCGGAAGAGTTATGTAAAAGATGGAAAAATGGACTTTTCGTATATTCATCCAGAGGACAAGAATAGGGTGATAGAATATTTGAAGCGTGCTGTTAAGAGCAGAACTTCATTTACCGTTGAATATCGGAGGATTATGCCAAATGGAGGTGATAAGTGGATTCAGCTACAGGGAAACTGTATGAATGAAATCAAGGGTGAACCTATTTATATATTTCTCTTTTTGGATATTACGCGTCGGAAATTAGCGCAGGAGAGAGTATTAAGAGAGAAGGAAGCAGCATTTTTAGAGCAAGAGAATTTGATGAAGTCAAGTATTATGGCCTTATTTGGAGAAGTCATATACTTGGATTTGAATACCGGTCATTATTGTTATAAGAAAATTGAGGGCTCACTGACTGAAGTAAAGGAAGAGGATTATGAAAAATTTCTTCAGAAGTATGTTGAAAATTTAGTTCATCCGAATGAGCAGAAGCGTTTCCTTGAGGTTTTTGGTTTGGAGCAGATTCGCCAGGCTATAGAAAAGGGAATAAAGAAGATTATGTTGGAGGTGCGACGCAAAGTTAAAGGAGAAGAAAAGTGGCATTGGTGTGAAATGATTGGGATATTACTGGAAAATGGTTCTTTGCTTCTTACCTATCGTGACGTGCATGAATTGAGATTAGAATTGAATACACAGAAGGAAGCATTAAATGACGCATTAAAACTGGCGGAGCATGCGAATTCTGCAAAAAGCAGCTTTCTCTCACAGATGAGCCATGATATACGGACTCCAATGAATGCAATTATCGGTATGGCAGAAATTGCAAAGATTTTGCTTAAAAGGATGGAGATTGAAAGTGGCAGTAGTCTGCAGAAGATAGAAGATTGTATAAAAAAGATAGGAAGTTCTTCTCAATTTTTGCTGGAATTAATTAATGATATACTGGATATGTCACAGATTGAATCAGGAAAAATGCCGATACAAAATGAACTCTTTCAGTTTCACAAATTGATGAAAAATATTGTGTCGTATGGAAATACACAGGCAAAAGTAAAACAGCAAAGGTTTATCTATAATATAGATTGTAAATGTGAGGAATGGTACAGAGGAGATTCTTTACGTATCAATCAGGTATTAATGAATCTGCTTAGTAATGCATTGAAATATACACCCGTAGGAGGGACTATTTCTTTCTATGTAAGGGCTGAAAAGATTTCTTCACGAAAAGCAATTATGAAAATGAGGGTAGAAGATAATGGGATTGGTATTAAATCAGAATTTTTACATCATATCTTCAGTCCGTTTGAGCAGGCTGGTAAGAAAAGTGATTATGATGGATCTGGGTTAGGGTTGGCAATTGCACAAAATCTGGCTCATTTGATGGGCGGAGAAATCTATGTTGAGAGTATTTATGGAGAAGGCAGTGTGTTTACTGCCGTAATTCCTTTGGAACGGGCAGATACGCAAGAAGAGCATTCTATAAAACAGGGAAATACAGACTTAAAAATTCAGTTTAATGGGCAAAAGATTCTGCTGGCCGAAGATAATGAAATGAATATTGAGATTGTACAGACTATGTTGGAACTGGCTGGTTTGTATGTAGATATTGCAAGAAATGGGAATGAAGCAGTCAGAATGTTTGTTGATGGAAAAGAATCTTACCATGCTATTTTAATGGATATACAAATGCCTGAGATGGATGGTCTGGAAGCGGCAAAGCAGATTCGTGCATCGTCTCATCCGGATGCGAAACAGATACGTATTATTGCTATGACAGCAAATGCATTTCAGAGTGATGTAGAACTGGCTATACAAAGCGGAATGGATACGCATCTTTCCAAACCAATTAATTTTAACAAACTTTTTCAATTGTTAAAATAATTTGTTTTTATAGGTTAGGGTGTCAAAGAGGGACTTTGGCGCCCTGATTTTCATATAAGGGTATTTTTGAATAAAAAAATATTTTTTGTAAAAAATACGTATAGACGATTGAAAACAGATTGGAGATACGTGGTTATGATGAGTCAGGGAAAACAAGTCGGAAAGCGAAGTATTGCATTTGAAAATGCACCGTATATTATCGGGTGTGCCAGTGTTGCGGGAGAGAAAGAAGGAGCTGGCGCATTTGGAAAATACTATGATGTTGTAGAAACGGATCCAATGTTTGGAGGAAAAAGCTGGGAAGAGGCAGAAAGCAAGATGCAGCATATGGCTGCCGATATTTCAATCCGAAAAGCAGGACTTGAAAAAAATGATATTCGTTATCTTGTGGCTGGAGACCTACTTGGACAGCTTATTGCAACCTCTTTTGGAATTATGAATTTGAATATTCCTATGTTTGGTGTATATGGGGCATGTTCTACAATGGGTGAGTCAATGGCAATTGCATCTATGCTTGTAGATGGTGGTTTTGCAGACTATGTTGTAGCACTGACCTCAAGTCACTTTGCAAGTGCAGAAAAGCAATTTCGTTTTCCTCTTGCGTATGGAAATCAAAGACCGTTCTCTGCTTCGTGGACAGTAACGGGAAGTGGAGCAGTTGTGCTTGCAAGCCCAAGAGCAAAATGGACACGGACCGAGACAGATTATGTGCGCGTTACTGGAGTAACAACAGGTACGATTACCGATTATGGGATTAAAGATTCAATGAATATGGGCGCTTGTATGGCACCGGCTGCCTGCGATGTAATACTGTCTAATCTAAAAGATTTTGGTATTAGTCCGGATTATTATGATAGAATTATTACGGGAGATTTGGGAATTATTGGACAACGTATTCTGGCAGATATGTTAAAGGGGTATGGATATGATATTACAAAATGTCAGATGGACTGTGGTACGGAAATCTACTATAATGAAGAACAGGATACAAATGTGGGTGGCAGCGGCTGTGGCTGTAGTGCCATTACACTTTGTGGATATATATTAAAAAAAATGAAGCGTAAGGAGTGGAAGAGAGTGCTTTTTGTTCCAAC
>CATZVV010000103.1 GCA_958425285.1 uncultured Lachnoclostridium sp.
AAAAAAGGAATCTAAAAGCCTTGATTTTACTGGCTTAAAGATTCCGAGAGATTATGGATTCCTAAAGGATGGTGAATTGATATGAGTAAAATCGTTTTCTTTTGTATTCCGGCACACGGGCATACCAATCCAACGTTGGGAGTTGTGCGTGAATTGATCAGTAGAGGGCATCAGGTTTTTTATTATTCCTACAATATGATGCGTGAAAAGATTGAAGCTACAGGAGCAACTTTTGTTTCTTGTGATGAATATGATCAGGAACAGCGATTGGATGCGAAAGATGCAGTTCGTGTAGGGAAAGATTGGGCTTTTTCCACACAGATATTGGTGGATACTACATTGGCTTTGGATGATACGGTGTGCGAACACATGAGAGAATTAAATCCAGACTGTATTGTTGCAGATTCCATGGCTGTATGGGGAAAGGCTGTAGCGTTAAAACTTGGAATTCCTTTTGTGTCTTCAACAACAACCTTTGCTTTTAATCAATATTCAGCAAAAATAATGAAACAAAGTCTGAGACAGATGTTTGGTATGATTTTTTCAATGACGAAAATCAATAAAAACATCAAACGTCTGCAAGAGAAAGGTTATCCTGTAAAAAGTGTTCTTGATATTATTCAGAACGATAATAATACAGATACGATTGTATATACCTCTCCGGAATTTCAACCATGCTCTGAAACATTTTCAGATAAATATGTCTTTGTAGGTCCGTCCATACGGCCTATTGAAAATATATTTGAGAAGAAGTCGGATAAATTAATCTATATATCAATGGGAACTGTAATCAATGATTCAACAGAGTTTTATAAAAAATGTATAGAAGCATTGGCTAATAAGAAATACCAGGTAATCATGTCAGTTGGTAATTTGATAAATATTGAAGACTTAGGTGCTGTACCGTATAATATTACGATTTCGAGATTTGTAGATCAGATAGCTGTGTTAAGTCAGGCGGATGTATTCCTTACCCACTGTGGTATGAACAGTGTCAATGAAAGTTTATATTATAAGGTTCCTCTTGTAATGTACCCACAAACATCGGAACAGGATGGCGTGGCCACCAGAGTAGAGCAACTTGGTGCTGGTATCCGATTGAAGTATGTAAATGCAAAATCGATTAAAGAGACCATTGAAAATGTGCTACATACCAAATCTTATTATGAACAGGCAGCAAAAATTTCTGAGGGATTCCATAAATGTACTGGTGTAAAAGGTGCTGCAGATAAAATTGAACAGATGTGTAAATAAGTAATCAAATAAGCAAGCAGATTGAAGTTTCTCAAAATGCTTGCTTATTCTATGATGATTTATAACCCCTGCGAATGATAATTCTCTCGATTCACTGATTTTGGGTTTGACTTTTCGTTTATTTCGGTCTTTTTACGATTTAATTTATCCAAAACAGAAGCTCGTGCTTTGATCTTAATCTGCTCCGTTCCAGCCCTTTTCACTTCCGGCTGCATAAGTTTATTCTGGATTTTCAGAAAAGCACTCTGCATAGTATTTTTAATTTTTGCAATCACTCCATCCAATCGTTTGGCTGCATACTCACGTTCTTTTTTAGAGGCTTTTCGTTCCGGAGAGAGCACCCAGTTTTTCGATTCTTCTACCAATCGGATATCTTCCAAGTGGGTTTCTTTTTTGACAGTAGCAGTAACAACTTCAACTGCTTTGTCATAGGCAACATCGGAAACTTCATCAATCAAATTTTCCACGTCTTCGATTTTCATAACTAATTCTTCAAGTTTTTCTGCTTGCAAAGCCAACTGTTCTTTCTGTTTGGCAAGAATGTAATCCTGCTTTTCTAAATATTTACGTCCACCATACTCTGGTTCCTCTTCTAATTGTAATCCATAACTTTTGGCAATATCAAAAAGTAATGCACGACAGGCAGAATCAAATACCATCTTACGATTATTGTTTCGTCCTGCAGGTTTTTCAGGATTTGGTAAATCAAAACCAAGCTTTTCTAACGCTTTTTCCTGTTGTGGAAATAATTCTCCATATTGATTTTCGCAATCAAACACATGACGTTCATGAATGTGAGGCGTACTCTCATCCAGATGAAGTGCCCAATCCAATATGTGAACATGAGTACCAAATCGTTCGGTAATTTCAACCATAAAATCCATAACTACCTGTAATAATATATCTGGTGAAACGTGATTGTCTAAAGTGCCAATTTGATAGATGGTTTCTTCCGGGCAGGTTTTCTTATGTTTTAAGATATCTGATGTGGTGCGATTACGTTCCGGGTGACGATTCTTAATATTACGTTCATTTTGTCCTTCAATAAATCCTTTGTAATGAATAGAATAATAAAGTTCTTCCGCTTCTTCAAATGTGTTTGCCAGTTCACATTCATTTCCCTTATCATAAAAAGTACGATATCCATTGAAGCAATCCCAGTAAATATTTCCTTTTGCCCGTTCTTCATCGATGTGCTCACTATTATTAATATTAAAACTGCGGTCATTGTGCTTGGGATTGTAAGCACCATTTTTCCCGGCACGACCATTGTGTCTTGTTAATTTCATTATGATGTTCCTCCATTCTTTGAAAATTTCCCTGAAAGGGATTTAGACAGCGAAGCTGATTCCTTGCTGCTTTTAGCGTCAAGTAATACCCAGTACTAAGTGGCGAGGCGCCACTGAACTGGGCAAGGCGGCTGCCCTTGACCTGCACAGGGATATTGCATTCCCTGTACCCATGCACAAAGAAATTGCATTCCTCTGTACACCTGCTCCGAAAGAACCAATTCCATCACAATTGAGATTTCATTTCGTTCCTTCGGTTTATGCCAAATCATTCACCGAATAATTAGGCATAAGAAAAGCCGATGCATTGGCTTTTCGCTCAAAATGCATCGGCTGCTTCATCTGACCTGATTGGTCATATTCAGTTATAAAGTTTCGTTGGTTATTTTTGTATTATTTTATGCCAGCGTTCATTTCCTTCAAGAAATCCGTAGGTTTCTTTATCTTGGAAGCAATTCAATAACTCTTGTTTTAGTTGCTCTAAAAATGTGCTGTTTGATTTTTTGAAATCCATGTGTTCATACAATGGGGAGGTTGAAAAACTGGTGATATCATCCAGTGTAGTAAGCATGACTTCCATGGTATCTAATATAGTATCAATATCCTTTTCAGCAGTTGCAAGATCCAGTCTACAGGATATTTCATGGTATTTACCCATTTCAAATAATTTTGCCAGTTCTTCCTGCTTGTCTGTAAAGAAATGTGCTTTATCAAAATTTTGTTCTTCTAAGTAGAGCATGTATAAACTGTTTAAAGTCATACTTAGAATCCCATATTCAGAAAACAAGATTTCTTCATAAAGTTTGTAAGCATCATCTGTTCGGTTTGTTTTGCTGTAAATAATACCTTGTTTTAATTTGCGCTGTGGATTTTGAGTAGAATAATACTGCAAATATTGTTCTGCTGTTTCGTATTGTTCGTTTCGAGAATAATACCCAAAGAGAGAATCGGCAGCACTGGTGCGAAGGGATTCTTCATCACTTTCCAATGCACGCTTATAACAGTTTAGGATATAGTCATCATAATCCATGGCATTTGGAATATCTTTTATCAAACGCTGTGCATCCAGAATGGTTGCCAGCTGCCAAATTAACATTAAGCAATTTGGATAGGATTCGATGATGGATTTTGCCCAACAGAAAACTTCATCATAAGTTTCCGTTTTCAGTTTCTGATCTGCTTCCATAACAATCGAAGCGATTTCTTCTTTTGTCAGATTTTCCTGAAACGAAAGAAGAGTATCAAGGGATATTCCCAGAAGTCGTGCGATTGGCGCAAGCAATGTGATGTCTGGATAAGAGTTTTCATTCTCCCATTTATTCACGGCAGGAGTTGTTACACCTAAACGATTTGCCATTTCTTCTTGTGTCATACCTTTTTCTTTTCTATATTTTCGGATGGTTTTTCCTATCTGCATGATTTAAAGCCTCCTTTGATTTATTAACATCGGCCGCTGTCTATAGTTCAATCATAACAAATTAAGATGAAATCAACAATTGAGCAGATGTTAATTAAAAAGAAATAAATTTAACTAATATTCAATACCCCAAACGTATAATGACAAAATGACAAAAATGATATCCTGTTATATCAACAAACTTTTCATCACTCTCTATGTTCAAGAATATCCACTTGCATTTTGCCATTTTTATCATTTCTGTCATTTACGATAAAGCCAAATCCATCTGTTCAAATGGATTCGTTATTGTATCGTCTATCGTTTCAAAATCGGATTCTTTTACCGAAGTATCTTTAAAATAATACACTCCGTCAGAGAATCGTTTGATCACAAATCCTTTGTCAGCCATATATTCCCAGAATCGAGACTTCCCATGTGGTGTTCGTCCATTGTCTTCGCAGTATTCTTCATACATTTTATACACATCACTGCGTTTCATTTTTTCTCCGCCTTTATGGCAGAGCATATCATCAGTAAAAGCTTTCACGCTGTCAGCTGAACGATAAAGATTAGCGATACATTCTTTGCTATGATCACTTTCAGCGAAATGATTATCTGCATATAACTGTTTCAACGCCAGCATTGCCATGTGAATGGCATAGTCAGATTCCTTGCACATCTTTTCTTTTAGCTGAGAATCTTTTTGTTCTTCTGGAATCGTACGGTTGATATCTAGAACCAGTAGACGTCGATAGTAGGCATTTGTTTTATCATCTAAATTCAAAGGCATTTCGTTGGCTGAAAATAATAGCTTCGCATAGCTGTTAAACTGTGTTGGGTCTTGTCCTTTCTTTTCATAAAGGAGTGTATCTTCTCCAACTGCTTTCTTGATAATATCAACACTTTCCATAGCTGTGCTTGGAATATCTGCACAGGCATTTAATAACTTACCGAATAATCCAGTCGGATAAAATCGTTGATTCAGATTCTGTAAAGACATACTGGAATAATTGCCATTTCCAACGATGTGCTGGATAAATGAAATAGCAATGGATTTTCCAGTTCCACCTTTTCCCTTTACCATCAGAAACTTCTGAAAACAAGTATCTGCGGTCATGCAATAGCCAAGATACTGCCAGAACATCTTCTGGTCAGTTTTATCAGGAATAGAAAAATCCAGATACCTGCGAATTTGTGTTCCACCTGTGAGAACAGTTTCCACTTGTTCTGGATGAAAGGAAAAAGGTATTTGGTTAATCATCAGATATCTTGTGTCATGTTCAATTAATCTCCATTCCATCACGTCAAAATATCCGTTTTGGAAATTTACCCAATGGGATGGCTGATTGTTCAGGTCAGAAAAGTGTTTCTGCACCTGTGTCTGTGATACCAACAGATTGTAAATGCCTTGGATAGTCGTTGCTTTGATACAATCACGAAATATCAGCTTCTGAATGTGAGATTTTAAATGTATGCCATTGCGATCTTCATGGTAACAGCCGTCTTTATAGATATAAGGGGTACTTCCGAGCATAAAAAAAGGAACCGTCTGTATTAGATAATCTACAATCTCCATATCAAATACACCGATTCGCTTTCCTTGTTCGTTGAATCTATGAAATTTATTTAAGTCCGGTTGGTCTGATGGTTTTCCTTCGAAGCGTTTTATAAAATCCGACATAACCGCTTTTAACTCGGGTAAATACTCTGATTTTGCAAGGTATTCTTTCTCCTTGAATAAAATCCATCCCTTGCGATAGTTTAGATAATTATTTTGACAATACACTTCCAGTAAATCATTGATCTTTTTACTGGAACAGGCAGGAACATAAACGTAATCCATTTGACAAGTGCCAGTACAAGCAATTTCATGCATGTATTCAATAAAACTGTCTACAGAATGGTAAGCATCTGATCTGTTTATAAGAAAAATAGCAGGATATCCGGCATAAATAAGTGCATATGCAATATCCAGATTATCTACAAGAAATAGATATTTTTGTTCTGTGGTTTCTGGTTTTGTTTTCATATAGTGTTCTAAAAAACTTTTATTCAATGTAAATTCCTCCTAACGTAAAAAAAGACGCTCCGATCAAGGAACGCCTTTCGATAAATACTTTATAAAATGGCTGATTGTAAGGCTTTTGCCTTTGTCAGACCGTCAATCCAGTTACATATAATAACGATAGACTCAAGATTTACATTGATTTGTGTACAACACCTGCGCGTCCGCCGAGGACCTTCTTGCCCTTCAGGTTTTCCCATTTAAAATTGTCCTCAGGCTGACGTCCCACCAGGAAGTTGCCTGCCCGCTGTGTCAGCTGGGCGAAGTTCACAGCATAGTCCTGAGAACCCTCCTGGTATACGTAGATGCTGGCCTCGGAACCCATAAAACCGATTTGGGCGTCGCCGGAGATAAGGGCGGTCATTACCTTATCAGCACCAGCTCCGTTTACAAGGGTCAGGTCGATGCCCTCGTCCTCAAAATATCCCAGCTCAATGGCTGCGTATTGGGGGGCGTAGAAGATGGAATGGGCCACTTCGTTGAGGACCAACGGGGTGTTGCCGGAGGATGCACTGCCGGATGATTTTGAACAGCCGGTTAGGGCAGCTGCGGTCAGGGCTGCTGCCAGAAGAATGCTAATTGCTTTTTTCATCAATATGCTCCTTATATGATTTGGTATAGTATAGTCTATTAGGTCTGGGGGGAATCGGTGAATAAAACATGGGGAACCGAGGAATAAAATGGCTGATGGAAGCCGTGTTTTATACCGGCGTGATATTGAGTGGTCTTATAGAGAGTCTGATTTTATGGA
>CATZVV010000104.1 GCA_958425285.1 uncultured Lachnoclostridium sp.
ATTGATATAGCACCAGATAATAAAATCGACCGCATCATTCGGGCGATATTTAAATTCCGGAAAAATGGGGATTCGCTCATTGGCACTTTCAACCGCTTGGAAAATGTCACTAAAACTCGTAATTCCACCTTGAAGATCTGATTTCGACATTTGCTTTGGAGTCAGTTTAGCATCTTCAGCTGCTTTGGCGGCAGCAGTATACCATTTCTGTGCATCAAGAACATTTCCTTCCGCAGTCGCCATTTCTTCTTTTACCTTAAAACGCACGTAAGTTGCCAACGCTTCTTGATGGAGCGTAGTCTGTACAGAATAGTTTTCAGTAATGTTTTTGTACTTATAGTACATATTCCGGTACTCAGTAATCGTGTATCCTTCACCAAAAAGACGTACCATTTCATCTGTTACTTGGAAATCATCGGTAGAAGAGGAGAGGGGTTCTTCTTTTTTCTTGACAATATTTTGAGCTTTTTCATGCTTGTGTAGAATATCTGGATATTTTCTGGAGATAGCATCGAGATCAGTATTGCTCAAATTTGTATTCTGATTTATAAAATTTTCCTTTTCAGAATCTCCATATCCCTTATTTACGTTCTGCCTCATTGCAATATTTTTGAAATAAAAGGATAAAATCTTATCTCCGTGATTCGGAATATCTTCTTTGTCAACAAATGGATTTTCTGTCTCAAACTGTAGATATGCACTTTCCAACAAATTTTTATAATACGGTTTATCGATTTTACGCAACACATCATTTAGTTTCAGAGGATCAATGCGGTTCTCATCATCTAAAATAAGCCCAAAGACACAATCTTTGCAGATCGGGACCCTTCCATCTTGCTGGAAAAGTGGGCTTCGACTAATATAAAAATCCTCAAACCGTTTTTCTTTTCCACATCTCTGACACCGTTTTTTCGGTTTATCTGTTCTTCTTGCCATGATATCACCCGCCTTTGATTTGAAACTCTATGACGTCCTTTTTCTGCTTTCCATTAATTTGGTTACAGAATCAAGATCTTCCATATCGACAATGATTAATTTCCGCATTTCTGGCTCTACATTCTTGTGCATGAAGCTATTTCCACCGTTTTCTGTATAACTATTAAACAGTTCCCAGAATGCTTCAGATTCTAATTCCGTCCATTCCAATCGTGGATTTACATCTGGATTTGTATAGTAACGATAAGAGTGAAGCAATTTTTCACGAGAACTTGCAAGTTCATATTTCCGGCTACGTTCAAATAATTCATTAATAGAAGCCATATTCCGTTGTTGAGTCTCAGCAAAAGTGTCCTGTTTTTCTTCAATACGTTGAATAGCTTCTGTGAGCTGGCGCTGTATTTCAAAACTCTGATTGCGATCATGAATACGAGTTGCTTCACGATCTTGGCGTTCCTGCTCCAGCTGTGCCTCATATTTCGTACGATCTTGAGCATGGGTTTCCTGAAGCTTCTTCACTTCATTTAATGATTTTTGAATATTTTTGTCTCGCAGTTCTTCAGCCTGCCTTTTCTTGAGTTCACTGTCAATCCATTTATTATATTTCTTCCTAAGATAGAAGAAAGCAGCGATCGCAAGAATGATCATTGACCACGACACGCCAAAGATTGTTTCGCCTTCTAATAATTTTAATAACGCATCCATGTTGTCCCCCTTTGCCTTACCCCAGATGTCTCATCCATGGGGATAATCAACTTTTATTATAAAACGGTACTGCCGTGATTCGAACACGGACTACGTTGCCGTAGGGCAGATTAGCAATCTGCTGAGATACCATTACTCCACAATACCATTACGACATGTGAGGGAATCGAACCCCCGAACCTTTTACAGCCAACGGTTTTCAAGACCGCTTCCTCGACCAACCGGACACATGCCTAAAATATAACCAGTTATATCACTGGCAAAGTCTATGTATTACACATATTAATGTAAATAAATCGACAGAGATGGAGTCGAACCACCCGATCCCGAAGATAACATCGATAATAGGAGTGGAGGGAATCGAACCCACTCAGTGCTAAAGCCACGGAATTTACAGTCCCGCCAATCTCCTTAATTGTCTACACTCCCAAAAATTCTTTTGTTTTTACTACCAAATGTATCTAATTGTCGATCACAATTAGGGCATACCCAACGAAGGTTAGATAGTACATTATTAGTATTATTTCCATCGATATGATCTAAAATTAGACTTAATGGTTTTCCATTCCAAAATGGCTCTTGTCCACAAATTGAACATTTATATTCAGTGTAAGAACCCTTGATGTACCATTCTCGCAAAGTTTTTTGTGTTGCAGTAGAATCTTCACAAAACACGTTTTCTTCTGTTCGTTTAATCCCTGTACTAACACCTTTTGTAAAATGATCTGTAGAAATATTATATTTATCAAGTCTAGTTTGAACAGTATGTCTATTTGCTCCACTCGCTGAACTATATCCAATTTTTCTTAATACTTCTTGTAATGTCCGAGAAGATTGAACTATTTTTTCTAACTCGTCTTTTGACAATAAATCTACTTTAGCCATTATCATAATCTCCCCTTTCTTTTATAGTACTTAGATAGGTATATATCCAGCGAAAAATAAAGTATTCATGTTTTTTGGTACCCAGAACAGTCAGACTTTTCCATTGCTTGTCAAACTGGGCCTTGGCATTTCCTCCAAAGACTGCACAGGTTTTCATGTGCTACAGTTCCGCAAAACTGTACCGCTATCCATGGATCTGATAGGGCATGATCCTATAACACCTCGTTTAACGGGCGAGTGCTCTACCAGTTGAGCTACAGATCCAAAAACATTAATGTAGTATGCCAGATTTTTACTAGACCGCTTTACTCTACGCGTTTGAGTACTGGCAAGAGGAGAATCCCGGTAGTCAATCGGAGTCGGCAGACCTCACAACTACACCAATATATTATAAAATTAAACGACTCCGGTCGGACTTGAACCGATCATTATGTCCTTGAAAGGGACATGTCATTACCTTTAGACTACAGAGCCAATAGGGCAGTAGTTCACTGCCCTCATATAATAAGAAGAAACACAATTTATTCTGTAGCAATTACTCCCGCAGTTCTTAAACTTGCAAGTAATGCGTTTAATTTGTCTTTCACATCTGAATCTCCGGCATCTGCAACAGCAGTACCTTTAGATGGAATTTCTGACTTTTTCGCATACGTTTCTTCCGCCGTGCTTGTCTGGACATAATTACCTAAAGCAGAAGCGTCGGCTTTAGAAGATAAATCAGTTTTCTTTGCATATGTTTCCTCTGCTGTACTGGTCTGTACATAATTAGCTAAATCAGAAGTATTTGCTTTGCCTTCAAGCTCAGTTTTCTTAGCATATGTAGATTCAGCAGTAGAAGTCTGTACATAAGAAGTAAGAGCAGAAGCATCCGCTTTATCTGCAAGAGCGTCACCTACAGCCTTGGCATCTGCAGCCTGTCCTTCCTGAGTAAGTGTATTGTCAATCGCAATATCAGATTCTTCACCAGATCCTTCGACTGGTTTTTTAACCCATGTATCACTTGCATTTAATTCGTACAGATCACCAGTTTCTGTAACAGAAGCAGTACTACCAACAGCACACATTTCATCGGAAACAGTATCACCAGCCTGTGCTTTTCCCATCTTGTTACTTGTGGGAAGATTTGTAATATCGGCAGCAGTATCACAAATAAATTCTCTACGGGTTTTCCCATGAGTAGACCCATGAGCCTTAATTACTTTATAAGCCATCGATCATCATTCCTTTCCTTTATCTTGATCAAAAATATCAGAAGTGAGATGAAAGTCTTTTACAGATACAATGACGAAATCGGATTTGGCATATCCGTCTTCATTGATCATTTTCTCAACAAATTCATCCAACTCTTCATCAGATTCAAAACTAACCAATTTTTGCTCTTTGTCGGTTACGGTAGTCATGAATTGGAATAAAGAGTCAAATTCGCCACGATCTTCTCTTTTAAGTAAAATACAATACATGTTCTCACCTCACTAAATCACAATACTATCTTTCAATTTTCTGATCTTAGAAGTATCAACTTTTAAATAGAACTTCTTCGTCACATCTGTTCCGGAATGGTTCAATAATGTAGAAACATCTTCCAAGCTCATTCCGGCATTTTTCAAGAGAGTAGCATAAGAATGTCGGAAGTCGTGAGGATGTAATGTAGGAACACCTATCATGTTGCCAATTGTTTTACACCAATCACCTAATGTACCATTACTGATACATTTGTCTTTTGTTACATATGGAGTTATAAACACCCATCCATAATCCTCAATATCATTCTGTTTTCGATACTCTTGAAGTTGTAGGAGTAAATCTTTTACTTCTTCTGAAAAGGACAACTCTACATCTTTTCCTTCCTTTTCCAGTACGTGTTCACAAGTCCGATCTTCAAAGTTGATTTGATCCCATTTCAAATGAGCAATCGCATTCACACGGGCCATCGTAGTTAGAGAGAGCATAGTGTATGTATATAACTGAATATCACCGCATTCTTGCAATTTTTCTCTCATGTACTGCACCTGCTCTTTAGTTAAGAATGTCTGAGTAACTACAGACTGCCCCTCTTTCGGACGTTCAATAAACTCCACAGGAGATTCTTTGATCAACTTCTTTTTACGCAAAAACTTATAAAAAGCGGAGATAGAAGACATGACACGCTTCTGGCGGTTTACATTATTGCCCTGTTTCTTACGCCAATAATAATATTCTTCAATGTCTTCATCGGTAGCCTCTAATACAGATAAATTAAATTGATAGTCATGCATATAAATAAACCATTGCATCAGATCGGAGTTATAATTCATAATCGTTTTCGGAGATAGATCCCGGATAGACATATCAATCTGATATTTATTGAATAATCTCAATGTCTCAGGATTGATTTCTTTTTCCTTTTCTTTATCAGCAAGACAAATCCGTTTACTTCTTTGTGCCATAGGACCTCCTTTCCGATATATTCAAATGAATCCGCAAGCTGTGACACTTGCAGATCCTTTAAAAAATTATTATTCATTCATATTATTATCTTCAATCGTTTCGGAGTTTTCTACTGGCTCATCTGTAGGACGCTCCGGATTCTTATGATTTGCGATAAAAGTCATCACTTCATCTTTTGAAATTCTGCCGTCACGCAGCATATACAAGATTTCATCTGCAATCTGCGCAAATTCTGTGATAGACTGATTTTTATATACCGCAAATCCGATGAATACCAGATCCATAATCACTGTTACTATGGCAGTAATCTGATCTTCCTGAAATTCAATTACGGGCTTTCCCATTGCTGTAAGAACCGAATTAACGATTACAAGTAGTACCATAACGATTGATACCCAGGTGTGCGGTTTTACGTTCTTTAAATTAATTTTCATATAATCACTCCCTATCTAAGAAAAGAGAAAGAGAAGACAATACCGGGAGAACCTCGCTACTGCCTTCTCCAAGAAGAAAAGAATTGCTATGAGTTATAAGAATTTCATGATTTCGTCCTCACTCCTACATGTCGTTCCAAAATATACACCACCAGTCAGCATAAGAACATAAGAACTTTGGTTATTGGGATCGGCAGAATCAATCTCTACAATATTAGACTGAGAAAAAAGAGTAATCCCTTTATTGATGACATCAAACCAATCAGATCTAATTTCGTCATCAATGTACACATAATCATGAAAATAAATAATTGACTCTTTCTTGGTGAGTTCAAATACAGAAAGAATCATCTTTGTATCAATATCGATTTGGTAGATACAATCTTTATCCCGATCAATTTGCACCATATCTACATCTAAATTGTGTTCACCAAATAAAACGCCAAGAAATGAGTTTAGATTTACTGGATCAACAAGTAACGTTACAGAAGTTTCTTCTGCTTGATTTAAGATATGTTCAATGCATTCTTTGTAAGTATGAAAATTCATTGTGTTCAAAAAATACACCACCTTACTTATTTACAGCTTCTTTAAAAGCTTTACCAGGTTTAAATTTCGGAACTTTAGCGGCTGTAATATGCATCGGCTCTCCCGTCTGAGGATTACGCCCAACACGTCCAGCCCTTTCAGCTACCTCAAAAGAACCAAATCCAACAAACTGAATTTTGTCTCCTGCAATCATAGCGTCCTTAATTGTTTCCAGACAAGCATCAACCATTTTGGCTGCCTCTGCCTGTGTATATTCTCCATCTAATTTTGTAGCAACTTTCTTTACAAATTCACCTTTATTCATCAATTTTCTCCTTGTTTTTGATTTTATTTTAATGTAATATCGTAAATACAATCCAAACCATCATCGTTAATAACGGAAACCGTCTGCTCTGGATCATTGACCTTGCGGATAGATGTAGCATAAGAAAAAATTCCGTATGACGATGCCCAAGCAGAATAATGGATGGTTGTTTGCCATACATCATTGAAATGTCTCTGGCAACTGTATTCGGATTGTCTTTATGTCCATGAGTAGCGACAACCAAATGACCACGGATATTGAACATGGCGATTTCCGGGTTCTTTGTGTTCTCATGGATATAAACATTCTTAATATTTTGCAGTCTTGCAGAAAGATAGAAGGGCAGCAGTAGATCCATATTCTCTCCATCCAAAGAATCCTCTTTCTTTGGTGAAATACGAGACTGAT
>CATZVV010000105.1 GCA_958425285.1 uncultured Lachnoclostridium sp.
TTATATGGTTTCAAGTCAACGCCCAATGTGCTCCCTTTGGGTTCTGCAAATACACCAGTACTATTAACACCTGTGATTAAATCCTCACCATACTTAAGGTCGGAATTATTCTTTGTAGAACGCTCGATGTAATCGCCAAGACGTATTTTAGTTAATGCCATAACCTATCCCCCTAAATGCCTCCTCCAGCATCTGCTGGGACTTCTTTTCGGCTTTCATAATTTCCTGCATTTCTAATTGAATACGTGTCATTTCCTTTTCATAATCAATATCAAGGTCGTGATCAATGAACTCAATGTATTTGCTTGGAATAAGTGCCCAACCATTATCTTCAACTTCACTGATCCCTACGCTTCGGTAAAGCTCAGGAATCTCATAATTGGTTCCATCTGTTCCTTCGCTCTGCCATGTATGATAAATGCCGGAAGCCTTTTCAATTTGCTCTGAAATCAAGCGAACTTTTTTCTTGCTTTCACCCTTAACAGGATTTTCGGTCCATGTACGCAAATCCATAAAGAGAATTTCATGTTCACGATTGCGGAGATTTCTTCCGTGATAGTTTCCACCTTTTTTGTTCTGATTCAAAATCCACAGAGTAACACTGATATCTGTTGTAATGAACAACTCCCTTGGGAGAACAATGATTGCTTCAACCTTATCATTTTGAATCAACTTTTTACGAATTTCCAAAGTATCGCTATCATTCAAAGCTCCATTTGCAAGCAAGAAACCGGCAACACCATCTGAAGGTTTCAAATGGGACAGTATATGGAGAATCCAGGCGTAGTTCGCATTGCTCTCCGGAGGTGTCACATAATCAGCCCAGCGTGAATCATTTTTTAAATTATCGTTGTACCAGCCCTTCAGATTAAAAGGTGGATTCGCCATTATGTAATCGAAATAAAGCCCCTTGTGTAAGTCATGAGTGAAGCTGGAATCTGCTTCTTCACCTAAGTGATGACTGATTCCTCTGAGAGCAAGATTCATTTTTGCAAGTCGGTAAGTCGCAGGTTCTTTCTCTTGACCGTAGATGTTGATTCTGTCAATACGTCCCTGTTTAGATTTAACCAATTCCGCACTCTGAATAAACATTCCACCGGAACCGCAGCACGGATCATATAATGTTCCGTCATAAGGTTCTATCATAGATGCAATTAACTGAACTGCATCATGCGGGGTGTAGAATTCGCCTTCTTCTTTCGTTGCATTAACAGCGAACTCTTTAAGAAAATACTCGTACACTCGACCGATAAGGTCTTCCTCCTCGCCGAATGCTTTGTGGCTGATTTTATTCACTTCATCAACGAGTTTCTTTATGTCGTTTGCTCCAAGATTTCTTGTTGTAAAAGTACCTTCAATGAAGCATCCCTTCAAATCCTTGGAACCCGTGGCAATGCTATGTAATGCAGTATCAAGAGCAACATTAAGGCTGGGTGCAGGTGTATTGATAATGGTAGACCAGCGTGACTCAACAGGCAGATTGTATGTTCCGTCTGCAAAAGTAGCATCGTCGAAAAATGCAGCTCTGATTGCTTCGTCATCTGGGTCAAGTCCCTGATCAATCAAAGTTTGACGTAACACTTCGATACCATCTTCGTATTTTTCTCCAATAAAACGGAGGAACACAAGCGTAAGCATCATGTCACGCTTTTCAAAAAATGATCCGGAATTTCTTGCAGCACGAAGAATATCTCGGCAGTTAAATAAAATGTTGTCTATATTAAGAGCTTTCTCCTCAGTTTTTTTCTTAGCCATTTATTTGTTATCCTCCTCGGTATTTATTACTTCCATAATGTCATCAAATGTGCAGTTCAATGCTACGCAAATTTTTGCAAGAGTATCCGCATTCACATTGTCACCACGATTCATTTTGTTAACCGTGTATTGACTTATGTGAGCAAGCTCAGCTAAATCTTTTTTCTTCAAATCTTTATCTATCAGTAATTTCCAAAGCCTCTTATAGCTGACAGCCATAAATCCACCTTTCCTTTCTTGCAACTTCGATAATTTGTTGTTCTATGTCTAATTATAGCACTGAAACAAGCGAAAGCAACAAAGAATATAGCGAAAACTAAATTTATATATCTATATTAGAAATTATCTGCAGAAATTTTCACATCAAAGAAGGTAGGGCAGTTTATAGCCCGTTTTTAAAAGAAAAACAAATTGGGCAAGCAGTGTAAACCTGTACAGGTTCACTCACTTTCTCGAATTTCCCTTCGGGCCATTCTTCGCAAATTTGCTTGTTGGGGAAAGCTCCCCAATCCCCATGAACAACATCTGCGATGTTGGCTGCTCGTTCATTCTGAACGTTTCCAAAACGAAAAAGCCACGGCAGATCCAGACTTCTGGATTGTCGTGACTTTGTAATTTACGTCAGTTTTCTATTTGGTAATCCACTCAATAAACAGAGATACCTTTTGGAGATCTTCATCATTCATTGTATGCAGCTTCTCATAAAGCTGATGATATACCGTTTCTTCATTTTCCATCGGCGCAAAAAATTCTGCCGGTGTCATATTGAAGTACGAAATAATATTGAACAATTCTTTGAGAGATGGCAAGGCCGCTCCACTTGTGATACCACGAACGTAGGAGCCACTCTTGTCTAAATCCAAACTCATTCGATGTTCTGAAACATTATTGGAAATCCGCAGCTCAGTAATTCGTGTGCGAATAAACTTTTCGAAATGTGTATCGGCCATTTCTTTCCCTCCCTTCCATAACTATTGTAGAACCAATCAGAAGTCATCGTTGGTAGTGGGAATATGAATTTGACCTTTATTTATATTCTTGTTGGTGTTAATATTATGAATATAAACAATTTATTGATAGTTTCACTACTAAGTATGGCTTGAGAGGGTGATTTATATTAAAATATATACAGTCAGTTTTTTTGGACACCGGCAAATAAGTGCCGCTATCAGCCTCGAAGCACATCTTGAAAAGATAATCCGTGAATTGCTTGGCAGTAAAGAGTATATAGAATTTCTGGTTGGTCGTGATGGTGACTTTGATCAACTCGCTTCTTCTACCGTTCTGCGATGCAAACGAAATGTGAGAGATGATAACAGTTCCTTGATATGGATCTTACCATATCCAACTGCGGCATATCGTAATAACGCAGATGATTTTCAAGCCTATTATGATGAGATTGAAATTTGTGAGTCCTCTGCAGAAACTCACTATAAATCAGCATATCAAGTCCGAAACCGGGCAATGGTTGACCGCTCTGACTTGATTATCTTTTGTGTAGAACGCAGCTCTGGCGGGGCATATCAGACAATGAAATATGCCGAGAAGCAGGGCAAGCGAATAATCAATATTGCAGAAGTAACCCGTTGGCCTTGCCACAGAAAGTAAGAGAATCCAGGTATGCATTTAGAGGAAAACTACATTAAGGAATTTGAAGAAGAACAAAAAGAACTTGAAAAACTTGTGAACCAAACTCAGCCGCTGTCTGAAAAAGAAGAGCATAACTTAGAACTTCTAAAACAACTTGCAGATGCGCAGACATCGCAATACGAACATATTGAAAATCCAGAATACAGAGAGTTCTGGGCGGAAGTAATTTATCCCTATATGTGCACAGTTGCTAAATTACAGGGCGGGAAAGTAACTTTAGAAATAAATGAAGAGACCTTAACTGGAAAACTTACTTACCTGGGACATGATCTGATTATCAATAATGTGTGTTGTGAGACATTGAACATTGTCCGTATAATGCTGATTTACACAGATGACTTTTTTATCAATGCCAAAGACGGACTGACAGAACTTCAATTCCTATTCCAGCTTCACGAAGAGAAACAAATTACAGACAACTCGGAAGAAATCAAGAATCTACGAAAGCAACTTTTCACAACTGAATATTTTCAGCTGATATACAGTGACAAATAGACACTGAAATAAAAAAGAGTGCCACGGCTCAAACTCAAAAGAGTAAGAACCGTGGCTTTTCTATATGCTGACCTTATCGCTCAGACTGTCGTTCTTCTTTCTGTTCTTCTTTCCTGCGGTCAATTCCAAGAATATTTTCAACAGTCTGCTTGGCAACCAAATATTCCTGCTTATCTTTCTTTACCTGATGATATTCCGCATAAGCCTTTTTCTTTTCAACCAGCAGTCTGTGAAACTCCTCATCCAGCATCTGACGGGAGGGGATTTTCTTTGTTTCCAACTGATCAAAGGCTTGCTTTGCTGCTTTGTGAAGCAAAATAGCATCTCGATGTTCCTCAAAGAATTTCGCACTGTATCCGGACTTGCGGTAAGCTTCATAGGTCTTGCGGGTCTTAGAGTAGTTGTCAATATGAGTTCTTAAAACCTAAATTTCTGCCATGCGATTTTCTGCCGCCTTGATGGTATCCGACAATTCAGAAAATCTATGAGTCAGCTTATCTGTCAGTGCTGCCAGGTCCTCATAGCTGTCCACACCTTTTTCCTTCAAGAGACAAACCGTGCGAGCAGCTTCCTTTCGATTGTACTTCTTCGCCCAACGTTCATAACCGACAGATTTTCCTTCAGACATCTTTGCCTGCACATCAATCAGCAAATTAAATTGTTTCGGTGCAACTGCAGGGCGAGTAATACGACTGCTTCTGTGAATTGGTTTCCCGGAGATAATGGCACGAATATCTTCTTCAGAATATTCTTCACCAAGAGAACGCAAGCGGATAAATCGCTTCTGATCCTTTCCACGGAAAGCAGGGTGTTTACCATCCTGAAACTCAAAACCAAGCTCTGTCATTTTCCGAAGAAATTCAGCAAAGTTCTTTGGCTTGTTTTTCAGCACCTGATCTATGGCTTCGCAAAGTGCATCTCTCTGAGTTCGCTTGCGGGGGAAGGTGGTTCGTTTTGCTCTTTCCCGATATGGCTTCGGTGTAATAATAGACAATCCATGTTCTGCACATACAAGATCACTGACACGCTGAACAGCCAGTCCGGACAAGGAAAAATCCTTGAACTTGCGTGAGCAATCCAAAGAAGTGGAGTTAAAAATAATATGGTTGTGAATATGCGCCCGGTCAATATGAGTGGCAACGATAAAGGCATGATTGCCTTTGGTAAATCGTCTGGCCAGCTCATAACCAACCTGATTTGCTTCCTCCGGCGTAACTTCACCTGGCTTGAAAGACTGCCTGATCTGATAGGCAATCACATTATTCTTTTGCTGTCTGTCGGTAATATGCTGATATTGTCTTTTTGCAAGCAGAAATTCCTCGTCAGCAGTCTTTGGGTCACACTCATAGGAACTGATAAATTCTCCATCATTGGTCTTTTCCGCATTCTGTGAATAGTCCGTTCGGTCTGCCAGACACTGAGCCACCGTTTTACCCTTATTCACATGGAGTGCAATCAATCTTGTTGCTGCCATTTGTTCACCAACCTTTCATGAAAATGGCACCTACCTAAATGGTAGATGCCATAAAAATCATTTATTCTTCTGGAATATAAACATATCCAAAGTGGAATTGAGAATTTGAAATGACCTGCTTCAGGTTCCTATCCGTGCTACGTACTTGAAACATCGCAGCCTGAAGTTTTTCTTCTGGTCTAATGTCACAAATTTTAATCCAGATTTTAGCTTCTTCATTTTCACCAAATTCTTCCGGAATACTAACCGTATCACCTGGACAAGTAATCTGGTCTTTATTAGATACGATTTCCATTACAGTGGCAGAATAACAAATATCATTTTTTTCTCCACCGACAGCAAACAGCATCGTTACAGTTTCTCCACTTTTAATCAACTGATTGTAGTAAGAGACTTTCTTTTTTGCCATGCCAAAATGGAGCGATTGAGTGGAAAACCACGTATATCCCAACTCGTTTTCTTCCTCAGCTCTCATATATGCTTCAACGGTTTCTTCTCCATCCATAGGTGTTCCTTCTAAGTCATAGGCTGTGCCCAATTTAATAAATATATAATCATTTATTGTCTGGATATCTGTGCGCTGTATCAATATCTGTTTTGCCACCTCTACCCCCAAATACTTTTTCTTGAGTTCCGTGTATAATTCTTCATCTTGACACAACATGTAGATCTCCATCATTTCAGATAATGCTGTAGTTTTACTAATTCCCTTAATTTTGACAAACTCATCGAAAACCTGCTGTGTTCTCTCATCTGCATATAAAGATAAATAACCTGGTCTGCCCATATCTGCTCTCCTTTCAAAATGTACCGCATCGCTCCATACGACTATATTATCATTTGATTTCAGAAATGTCAACATGAATGTACCGCAACAATCTAAACGAAAGGAGCCACCCAAAGGCAGCTCCTCAAAATACATATTTACGATCTGATAAAATCACTTAATCCGTCTCGCCATTCCTCCAGGGTAAAGCAAGCCGCTACAATAATGAATAACGTTAGGAATGCCGCTAAACCCATTCCAGCCAAAATTCCTAAGGACAACCAGTTTGATTGTACAATGCTGGCAATGCCACATGCCACAATCAAAAACAGGAATAGGGTAAAAGCATATCCAGAAACAGTCTGTGCAAGCTTTGCAAGCAGACAAATAATCGCAAGAATCAACAGCACTGCCGGAATCGGGCTGCCCGCTGAATGCAGAAGGCATCCCCTGCTGTCCCAAAG
>CATZVV010000106.1 GCA_958425285.1 uncultured Lachnoclostridium sp.
AAAATAAAAGAAATAGACTTCGGTGAAAAGGGTGCAATTAAATTTCATGCCTCTGTCGCCAGTGAAGGCGATAAAGGCGCTGAAATGGAACTTCATCTTGATTCGGAAGACGGAACATTAATCGGTAAACTTTCTGTTTCTGATACCGGAGGTGCAGATGAATACAAAATTTTTTCGACAGATGTAGAATCCATTGCAGGAGTACATGATTTGTACATTGTATTTAAAGGAGATTCCGAAGAAGAATTAATGAAGTTTGATTACTGGCAGTTTGAAAAAGAACCTGAACCGGTTCCAACACAGACGCCTGCACCATCTCCTTCATCAAAACCTATCTTGACCGGAACCCCTGCTCCAACAACTGAAAGTCTGACACCGAAAAAAAAAGAGGTTGAGACACCAAAATTAAAAGTTTCTAAGGTTAAGGGAGTTGTTGTTAAAGCAGTAAAAGGGAAAAAAGCAAAGCTCACTTGGAAAAAAGTTAAGGGGGCAGTAAAATATGAAATCATATATTCAATGGACAAGAAGATGAAAAAGGGCAAGAAAAAAGCCATATCCAAAAAAACAGAATATAAGATTAAAAAGCTTAAAAAGGGCAAGAAATATTATGTAAAAATAAGAGCTTGCCAAAAAGATGAAAGTGGTAAAGTTGTGTATGGCAGTTATAGCACAATAAAGAAGTTTAAAGTTAAATAATTCAATCATATAGAAAGAAAACACGCAAACAGAAATCGTGAGAACGATTTCTGTTTGTGTTCCTAAAACAAAGGTTCTTAGAATGGAGATAACATGGCGAAAAAAATTTTACTTTACACAAGAATTCCAGATAATAAATTTTGTCTTCCATCATATGGAAATAGCGTACATTTTTCTGTTTCAAATAATGGAGAAGATTTTATACCATTGAATAATAATCGTGGAATTTTATATGCAAAAGCTGAAATTGATGAAAAAAACCAAATTGTTGAAAAGGGGTTATTGACTCCGGTTATTACTCTGCTTTCAAATGGTGATTATGGCATTTTTGCAAAACGTACCGACTCGAAAGGAATTCTAGAAGAAAATAGTGATTCATTAAGATTACTATGGACAACAAAAGATTTTCTCTCCTTTGTGGAGCATGGCCTAGTTGAAATAGAAGAAAAATATCAGTTGGATAATGCAACAGATTGTATTGATATCAGTGATAAAATTTATGAGGGAATACAGCAACAATATTTTCCAATCCATAATACTTTTATGGATATCCCTGAAAAGCTGGTTGTTTCTTCTAAAGAAGAATTGCAAAATGTCGTTTTTACGGCACATTACTCAGATGGTTCAACATCAATAAAAAAATATGATTTTGACACCTCAGGAGTAGATTTTAATTGCCCTGGGGTATATTCTATTCAAGGAAAAATTCGTCAGAAAAAATATCCATTTCCACTTGCTGTTGGGTTTGCTGACCCTGTTATTTTTCTGTGGGAAAACAAATATTACTATATTGCTACGAATGATAATAATGGTAACATCGGATTTTTGGTTCGTGAAGCAGACGATGTTTCCGATTTGTTTTTACCGGAAACCAAGCAACATCTTATTTTAGATAAGAATCCGGAACTCAAATTACTTCAGACATTCTGGGCACCTGAGTTTCATGTGATTGGTGGACGGGTTTATATACTTTTTGCAGTTAGTGGTGATTGCTTTAATCCACAATGTCATATGATGCGTTTGAAACAGGGAGGTTGTATTACAAATGCAGACGACTGGGAAATGCCTGTTCGTGTCAGAAAAATGGATGGAACTTTTTTGGCAGAAGAGGGAATTACTCTTGACATGACTCATTTTTCTATTCATGGAGAGTCTTATTTTGTTTGGTCATATCGTTTACATTGTATGGCAGAGGGCGATACAGGTTCTATGTTATATATCGCTTCAACCAATCCGAAAGAACCCTGGAGGCTGACGAGTGAACCTGTTCTTCTCTCCAGACCTCTTTATGGTTGGGAGAATGTTAATCAAACCATTAATAATGAAGGACCATATGCTTTAGTTACGAATGATAAAGTATATATTTCTTATTCAGGTGGAGCTGCTACAAGCTGGACATATGCGGTTGGAATGCTTTCTTTAGATATAAACAAAGAACCATTAAATGCAAATAACTGGAAAAAAAGTAAATACCCGGCATTGGCATTTTCAGAGAAAAATGGTATTTATGGCCCCGGTCACAATTCATTTTTTAAGGATAAAGAAGGTGATACTTATATTGCCTACCATGCAGAAGTAAAGGAGGCTGATGCACCTAGAAGTTCGGCAATACATCGGGTTCATTTTAACTGTCATGGCGTTCCTGTATTGAATATGTACTATGATAAGGATATAAAAAAAGAATATCGTGTAATTCACTTGGATCTTGTTTTGGCTTAAAAGTTCAATATTTTAATAATTTATCAATTTTCTTATATTGGATTAGACTTTGCACTATGGTATAATTTATTATCAGAAATCGGTTTAGGCAGTGATTAAAAATTGCATTATAAATGAAGTGATGAGAAGGAGGCAGTAAATTTATGCGACGAAATATGGTATGGGGTATGTTTGCATTGCTATTTCTTTTGGGAGTATCATTCTCTTTTGAACATAGCATTTCAGCCAATAGTACCTCTGTGGCAATTACACCAAATCAGTTGGAGAATACGGTATCCGTTACAGTATCTGATGCCGGACTGAACGGAAAGGAAGTTTCAGTCGTTTGTTACGATCCAAGTTTATCAGGGTCCGTAAATGACTTGACGGGGAATAAGAAGTCCATTGTATATATGAATCAATATACTGTAAATGGGACAGCTTCGTTTACGTTCCGCGTGAAAAAGCAATTGGTTCAAGGCTTATATACTCTTGTTGTGACTTCTGAGAAGGGACAAATTATAAAACAATTTCGATGCATCCCTGAAGAGGTAAAAAATTCACCCGCACCGACAGATGGATCAAAAAAAGCGGCTGAAAAGAAAACTACTAAGAAAAAAGTTTTAAAAGCACCGGCAGGCGTAAAGGTGAAAGCAATTGCAAAACGAAAAATACGTGTTACCTGGAAAAAGGTAAAAGGCGCTAAAGGTTATATTATCAGTACTTCAACGAAAAAGAAAGGAAAGTACAAAGCTAAATTAACAGTAAAAGGCGGTTCTAAAAAGAAAGCTATACTGAAAAAGATGAAGAGTGGTAAAGTTTATTATGTTAAGGTAAAGGCTTATCAGCTTTCCGGTAAAAAGAAAGTGGCTGGTAAATTGTCGAAAGCGAAAAAAGTAAAGGTACGCTAATTGACTGTCGAATTGGAGGTTAGTATGAAACGAATTATAAATTTAAAACGGGGGATGGCTGTACTTATGGTGGCATCATTAATAACAGCTCCCTTTGTTCCATTATCGGATATTCAGGCTCCTGTCGCTCAGGCTGAAACACAGACATGGAAGTATGGTCTTAATGGGGCATTGGGCTTTAATGAAAATACATATTCTACCATTGAAAAAAGTACAACAGAAAATTCCTGGCGTGAAGGCTCTGTTACTGCGAATGGTGAAATTGCTTTTATTGAAAGTTGTGATCCGGACGAAGATGTATTTATTTTTAATAATACAAAGATTGTTACGGATGGAACAGATTTTTATGAGACGCCGGATATTAGCAGCATTTTGGATGATCAGAGAAAGGGTGCCGTTATAAGACTCAGTAACAGTGACTTTCCGTGGATTAGTGCAGTTAATAAGTATGCTTCTGAAAAGTATGGAACCGGATGGGGCTTAACATGGCCGCGGCCATATCAGCCGGCTAGCCAGTACCGAATCAAAAATAATAGCTTTACAGAAGAAAATAAAGAAAACTATAACCGTTATACGAATTATGAAACTGGTGAGGTCGGTGTGCAGTGGAAAGACTCAGATGGAAATGAGTGGGACAGGCGTTCATTCGCTTCACGTAGTGATGATATTATCGTTACATATATTGAAGCTCCTGATAATGAAGATTTAGATATTACACTGAGTATTGATCATATGGTAGAAATGAGAAATCAGGGTACTGTTAATCCACGTCCGGATTCAGATTATATTGTAACAGAAGATGACAAAGGTTATACATTTGGTATGGTAGGAAAGTACCCTCATCAATTGCGAAAGGGCAGCAAAAATCGTGAGGAAACCTTGTTTGCAAATGGGGGCTGGGGTTCTGCAACACGTATTATCACCGATGGAAATGTAGACTATCAGGCAGATTTGCGTACAATTACAAATGTAAATGGATTTGGTTCAGGGACCATTACGGATGCAAAGGATCCGAAACTTACTATTACTGGTACAAAATCCGTTATGCTTATTACAAAAGTTGACAGACAGGATGATGGATGTGAGAATGTTGATGATGTAAAGGAACTGTTATATGATCGTTTGATTAGTGATATTGATGGAGTTGTTGCAAAATACAATGTTAAAAACACAAATGATTCTTATAAAAAATTACTGGATCCGCATGTGAAGATTCATGGCGGGATGTTTGATAATGTCCGCATTGATTTGTGTGAGACAGAGGATGAAAAAGAAGATCGCAATTTGACAAATACAGAATTGATTGCCAGACAAAATAGTGACAAGTCGGAGATCAATAAAGCTTTCTTGGAACGTATTTATAATAATGGGCGTTTTGGTTTGATTTGTGCGAGCGGTTATCATACAACAAGGTTAAGCGCGATTTGGACGGGTACATGGAAGCCGGATTGGAGCGGAGATTTTACCTTAGATGCGAATACCAATCTTCAGATTTCCGGTATGAATACAGGAAATATGGAAGGTGCCAGTGAAGGTTATATTAATTTTATTGTCCGCATGGTAGCAGACTGGGAAACGGATGCAAAGAATATATATGGCATGACAAATGCAATTAAAGCACCACCTCGTGTAGACGGAACCGGGCAGGCGGGAAGTTTCCACTTTTTGGATGGGTATCCTCACATCTATGTAAATGGTATTACAGATTGGTTGATACTTCCGATGTTTGAATATTGGCAATGCTATGGAGACAGAGAAATTGAAGTTGGTAAGGATATTGATTTGGAAAGAAATCAGCAGGTACTGGATTGGTCAGATGAGGATGTAGAACGAATTCGAAGTACCGGTAAGATGAAACTGGTTGAAGATATTCTTTATCCAATGCTTGATAAAACAATGAATTTCTGGCTTCAGTATGTAGATGAGCGTTACTACACAGATGGCGATGGCGAGATTCATATGGATGACGGGACTACTTTGTCAGAAGCAATAGCTGCCGGAGATACGGATGCGAAATATTTGTATTCACCGGGATATTCTCCAGAAAATTCACCGGCAGAAAATGATGATAATTCTGTTTATGCATTGACATATAATACTACGATGGATATTTCAGCATCCCATGATACATTATTTATGGCAAGAGAAATACTGGATGTAGTAAAACCGTCAGATGCACAGGAAAAATTAAATAAATGGAAAGATTTTGAAAGCAAAATTCCAGAATATTTATATGCTGATACGGGTGAACTAAAAGAATGGGCAACAGAAAATCTTGGAGAAAAACATAGGCACAGACATGTCAGTCATGCATATCCGGCTTGGCCAGGCTACGAAACACAGACAAATGAAGCTTTGCGTGAAGGCGTTTTAAAGGCTATGACATATCGTTCACAGGCATACAACGGACAGGAAGCTCCGGAGTCTCACGGCCCTACACACAAAGCGTTAGTAGCTGCACGATTGAAGGATTCGGAAAGTCTGGATTCTGTATTGCGCTATTTGATGACAAATAATTACCAATACAGTTCTATGATGACGTCGCATAACAGCAATCATAGTTCTACCTATTGTACAGATTCTGCATTTGGTATTATGGGAGCTGTTAATGAATCTTTCCTTTATTCCAATACAGGAAAAATAGAAATACTTCCAACTTTGTTAGATACATTAGGAAGTGGAAGTATCACTGGATTGAGAGCCAGATGTAATGCAGAAGCCAATAGGATTTCATGGAATATGGAGGAGAACAAAGCTTCTGTAACAGTAACATCCAATAAAGAGGATAATAAGATTGCACTTTCATGCGGTTCTGCATGGAGTGAGGCAAAAATTAATGGTGTGAAGCAGGCGGTTAAAATAGATGAGCAAGACAAAGCCTATGTTGCACTTGATTTAAATAAAAATGAAGCTGTTACGGTAGAATTTACTTTGGGCGATCGGATTCATATTTCAACGTCCACAGACACTCAAAAACGTGTTTCCGTTGGTGACAAAATTGATTTTACTGCAAATTATACCACTCTTTCAGAAAATGCAGAAGCTGTCAAATGGAATATAGTGGATGCAACGAGCGGCCAGCAAATAGAGGGTATATCAGTTTCTGAGGATGGAAGCTTTGTGGTGCCTGAAAATGCCAAAGGAAAAATGTTGAAGGTGTATGCAGTTTCTGCCGATAATTCGACCCATTCGAATGAACTTGTTTTGGTTGTTTCAGCAGGAAATTCTGATGGAACGGAACCATTTATGGCTTATGCAGGACTATCTTATGGAGATG
>CATZVV010000107.1 GCA_958425285.1 uncultured Lachnoclostridium sp.
TCTTGGCTTGAAGAACAGAACGAATACTTTGCGTTGCCGTATCCTCAATCTGCTCCATACTTTTTTGTCCACTCTGGCATTTCACCATATATTCCCGCATCTCCGGATTTTTTTCATAATAGATATAGTATCCCGGCTGTTTTTCCATCACTCCGCTCACGGAAACATACAATGCCTCCTCTCCTTCAGCTTCCTCGTACAAAAACAGAATCTTATCACCACCGCCAAAATTCTTCCCATGAATCGTACGCAGTCTCTCATTACACTCCGTCGGCATTTCAGATTTCGTATAAAACCATCCCACAATCTCTACATCCGTAAAATTCTCCTTAATATCTGTATATATATTGGTCCACATATCATGAGAAAAACAATCATTTGTCCGTTCTTCAAATGAATGGATTCGTACCATTCCGGATACAAACAGATATTTTATTCCTTTATGCATCTGTGTTCTGCCAAGCAGCACGCCAGCCGCCTCATCATCTTGTGCCTGTTTTGCTAATTGCCTGACAAAACTCATTACATAATCTTCTATGTAAATCTTACGGTTTCCCTTCGTACAACCTATCTGTCTTACGCTTTTTGGCAAGTCTAACGTCATGAAACAATCCCCCTTGTGCATTTGTTGTTCAACAGAATAACATAATATGCATGCACATTTTGTCAAAACAGCAGTCAAGGGAATTTTTTTTTCTTCTTCTTATATTTCTTTTTCGACAAAAACCAGTAGTTTTATTGATAAAAAGCAAACTTTTTGTCAATGCAAGTCAAATAGTGCGAAAAAAAATATCTGGTAATTTGAGTAAAATTTACCATTTTGTGAATACTCTTACCAACACAAGTTTATATGTGTGCGCACCATTATAGACTTACACTTTAGAATAAAAGTGCGCAGAAATGAGGAAATTTATGATTTATTATTTTAATTCCGCAAAAAAATCTGCATTACCCGATTTTTCACAGAAATTAAAAAAATTGTTAAAAAAGAAACAAGATGAATTAGACTTCCAAGAAGTTGTTATTCTATGCATTGGTTCGGACCGTGCCACCGGCGATTGTCTGGGACCCATTATTGGGCATCGTCTTTCCAGGCAAAAAAAAGACTTTTCTATCTATGGTACACTAGAAAAGCCTGTTCATGCAAAAAATCTGGGAATTGCTGTGGAATTTATTAAAACTTACCACAAAAATGCTCTCATCATAGCTGTTGATGCCTCGCTCGGTGTATCCGAACATATCGGATACATTACACTCGGGGAAGGTGCTCTTTCTCCGGGTGTCGGAGTAGACAAGCAGCTGCCCTCGGTTGGCGATATTTTCATCACAGGAATTGTTAACCTATCCGGTTTTGGAGGGCAAATGCTGTTGCAAACCACACGCCTAAATACAGTCATGCAGCTTGCAGACTTCATTAGCCTCGGCCTATACCGTAGCCTTACAGCAGAGTACGTCCCTCCAGAGCTCGTAACAATGTAACTTCATCAATATATTCCAAATCCCCGCCAACCGGAACTCCGCTTGCAATTCTTGAGACCCGGATACCGGTCGGCTTTACCAGCTTGCTAATATACATTGCTGTCGTCTCACCCTCGAGGGTTGAATTTGTAGCAACAACCAACTCATCCACATCCCCTTGCAGCCGTTCCATCAACTCCTTCAGGCGAATATCTTTCGGACCGATTCCAAGCATCGGTGAAATAGCCCCATGGAGAACATGGTAAACACCCTCGTATTTTCCGGTTTTCTCGTATGCCACTAAATCCCGCGTATCCTCAACTACCATTATCGTTTTCTTATCTCGTTTTATGTTGGAACAAATGGGACACAACTCTTTATCTGTCAATGTGTAACATTCCTTACAAAAATGAACATTCTCTTTCGCTGACACGATGCTATCGGCTAATTGCCTGACTCGTTCAAAAGGCATATCCAGCAAATGGAATGCCAACCTCTGTGCCGTCTTGGTTCCTACTCCGGGCAAACCGGAAAGTTCCTCTACAAGCCGGTTAATTGACTCACTGTAAAATTCCATTAGAACGGAAATCCTCCAAGATTCATGCCTCCAGTCAACGCCTCCATTGCCTTTGCAGAATCGTCCTCCATTGCACGAAGAGCTTCATTCGTAGCCGCTACAATTAAATCCTGCAGCATTTCAATATCATCCGGGTCTACAACTTCCTCTGAAAGTTCTACAGAAAGCACCTCTTTTGTTCCTGATACCTTGACTGTGACGGCTCCGCCTCCGGCACTTGCCTCATAAACCTTTTCCTCCATTTCTTTTTGCTGTTGCTCCATCTGACGCTGCATCTTCTGTGCCTGTTTCATTAAATTGTTCATATTTCCAGGCATACCTCCTGGAAATCCTCCACCACGTTTTGCCATTTCGTCTCTACCTCCTAAGTCATTAATCTAATATTTCTACCTTTACACTCTCATTAATATGAAATAAATCCCTTAATTCAGGGAGTGTTTCATGTTCCGTTTTATTTTCACTGGTTCGCACATCAATATTCACTTCTTTACCTATTTTATTGCTAATGATTGTTTCTATTTCCTGTTTTTTGTCCACTTCCTTAAAATATTCTGCCGAAGTATCATCCTCAAATACAAGCAATAATCTGTTATCCGCTCCTACACTCAGTTTTACACCTGCCATCATTCCAGCGTCAACCGGTGAAAGCCCGGATGCGATATCACGCCAATGCTTTGCAACTTCCCTTAATTCTTCTGGAACTGCCTGTGGCAACACTTTCTTTTTCGGCTTTGTTTCTACAGTTGTATGCTCTACTGCTTCATTTGCATTTCGTGCAGCAACCGGAGCATGCTCCCTCTCTCTCTCTAAATTCTGAATCCTGTTTACAAGAGATTCGAAATCCTGTTCCATCTGCGGCTTGCATAGTTTAATCATAGTAGTTTCTAAGAGAACACGCTTAGACGCTGAATAGCGCAATTGATTTGCCAATTCGGACATGATACGTATATAACGAAAAATCACTTCTGTAGCAAAAAACTCTGCCGTCTCTTTCAAAAAAGCCAAAGTTTCCTCAGAACCATCAACTAAGTCTGTTGCATCTTCTGCCGTCTTTACAACAAGAAGATTCCTTAGATACCATACAAATTCACTCGTAAACTGTGCCAGATCCTTTCCTTCCATCACAACTTCATGAACAACGAAAAGTACCTCTGACACCTTATTTTCCCCCAGTGCTCTTGTCAGCCTGTCATAGACTTCATAATCAACTGCACCCAGAATTTTGAGTACTTTCTCATAAGTCAGTTTCTCTCCAAAATAGAAAGACACACACTGTTCCAACAGGCTCAGACCATCACGCATTGCCCCGTCTGCTGCCTTAGCAATATATCTTAATGCCTTTTCTTCAGATTCAATCCCCTCACGTTCGAGCAGCTCTGCCAATCTTGCGGTAATTGTTTCAACACGAATCCGCTTAAAATCATATCTTTGGCATCGTGACAGAATTGTCATTGGAATCTTATGAACCTCCGTAGTTGCCAATATAAAAATCAAATATGACGGCGGTTCCTCTAATGTCTTCAGCAAAGCATTAAAGGCACTTGTCGAAAGCATATGCACCTCATCAATAATATAAACCTTATATCGCCCCTGTGCAGGCGAATACTGAACCTCTTCAATCACCTGACGAATATCATCTACACGGTTATTTGAAGCCGCATCTATCTCCACTACATTCATGGAGGCACCATCCGCAATTGCCCGACACATGTTACATTCACCACATGGTCCATTTTCTGTCGGATGTTCACAATTAACTGCCTTCGCAAATATTTTGGCAATCGTAGTCTTTCCGGTTCCACGGGTCCCGCAAAACAAATAGGCATGTCCGATTCGTTCTGCCTGAATCTGGTTTTTCAACGTCCTTACAATATGATCCTGCCCCTTCACTTCGCCGAAATGCTCCGGACGAAACTTCCGATATAATGCTTGATATGACATATTCTTAATCTCCAAAGCAGATTCCCAATTGTTTTGCTTCCCTAATAATAGAAGATTCGGGATCTACCATTTTCAATTTGCCTGCTACTTCTTCCAATGGTACCGGTACAATTTCATTTCCCTTGAACCCAACCATATTACCATAATTTTTCTCAATAATCAATTGGGCCGCCGCCGCACCAAGCCGACTGGAGATCACACGGTCATATGCACAAGGGCTTCCTCCCCTCTGAGTATGACCTGGAACGGTAATGCGGATTTCCTGTCCCGTCCGCTCCTCAATCTCTGCTCCAATCTTATATGAAATACTTGGATATGGATTATCCTTTAACTTCTGCTTTAATTCTTTTTTTGATAAACTGGCATCTTCTTTCGAAATAGCTCCTTCTGCTACCGCTAAAATAGAAAAGCGCTTTCCTGCCCGGCTGCGTTCTTCAATCGCCCGTATTACAGAATCAATATCATATGGAATTTCTGGCAAAAGAATAATATCAGCACCTCCTGCAATGCCGGCATGAAGAGTCAGCCATCCCACCTTATGTCCCATAACTTCCACAATAAATACACGTCCGTGGGAATATGCGGTCGTATGAATGCAATCAATCGCATCTGTTGCAATATCCACTGCACTCTGGAAACCAAAGGTCATATCTGTTCCCCATATGTCATTATCAATCGTCTTTGGCAGTCCAACTACATTCAAACCCTCTTCTCTAAGCAGGTTTGCTGTCTTTTGCGTTCCATTTCCTCCCAAAATCACAAGGCAATTAAGTTTCAGCTTATGATAAGTTGCTTTCATTGCCTCCACTTTATCCAGTCCATCCGGATCAGGCTTTCTCATGTGTTTAAAAGGCTGTCTGGAAGTTCCCAGTATCGTTCCACCTTCTGTCAAAATGCCTGAAAAATCCGACGGTTTCATTTTTACATAACGTTCATACATCAGCCCCTTATAACCCTCAAGCAGTCCATAAATCTCCACTTCACTGCCATAATGCTTGTATAAAGTTTTTGCTACTCCGCGCATCGTTGCATTAAGCGCCTGACAATCCCCACCACTGGTTAAAAATCCAATTCTCTTCATATCCAATTCTTTCAGCCCTTTCTTCAGTTCTGTGACAGATTCATTGTACCATAAGATACTTTCAATTGAAAAGTATTTTCCTCTTTTTTCTTTTATTTATCCGTTGCAATTTTCCCAAAAATGTTATAATATGTGAGTAGAGTTTTGCGAGTTCGCAAATTTGTAATTTCATCCCGTAAACAGGTGAGATTACCATAATGAATTATATACCAAGAAAGGATGGTTTAAAAACATGATTAACATGCCAAAAGCAAAAATCGGTATCGTAGCAGTCAGTCGTGACTGTTTCCCGGAAACATTATCAGTATCACGTAGAGAGGCTTTAGTTGCAGCATATAAAGAAAAATATGATGCATCTGATATTTATGAATGTCCAATCTGCATCGTAGAGAGCGAAATACATATGGTTCATGCTCTCGAAGACGTTAAGAAAAATGGATGTAACGCTCTCGTTGTATATTTAGGAAACTTCGGTCCGGAAATTTCCGAAACATTATTAGCAAAACATTTTGACGGACCTGTTATGTTCTGTGCAGCAGCAGAGGAATCTGGAAACAGTCTGATGGACGGTCGTGGCGATGCTTACTGCGGAATGCTTAACGCAAGCTATAACCTGAAATTACGTAACATCAAAGCATATATTCCGGAATATCCGGTTGGAACTGCAGAAGGTTGTGCAGACATGATTAATGAGTTTGTTCCAATTGCAAAAGCAGTCATCGGATTAAACAGCTTGAAAATTATCAGCTTTGGACCTCGTCCATTAAACTTCTTAGCTTGTAATGCTCCAATCAAACAGCTTTACAATATCGGAGTTGAAATTGAAGAAAACTCCGAGCTTGATTTATTTGAAGCATTTAACAAACACGCAGGAGATGCACGTATCGCTGATGTTGTAAAAGATATGGAAGCTGAACTTGGTGCCGGAAATAAAAAACCGGAGATTCTTGAAAAGCTTGCACAGTATGAATTAACTCTTCTTGACTGGGTTGAAGAACATAAGGGATACAGAGAATATGTTGCAATTGCTGGTAAATGCTGGCCTGCATTCCAAACACAGTTTGGTTTTGTACCATGCTTTGTAAACAGCCGTTTGACAAAAATGGGAATTCCTGTTTCCTGTGAAGTTGATATTTATGGTGCACTTAGTGAGTTCATCGGTTCTGTTGTAAGTAATGATGCCGTTACTCTTCTCGATATTAACAACTCCGTGCCTGCTGATATGTACGATGCTGAAATCAAAGGAAAATATGGCGCATATACATTGAAAGATACATTTATGGGATTCCACTGTGGAAATACAGCTTCTAACAAACTTTCCTTCTGTGAAATGAAATACCAGAAGATTATGGCTAGAAGCCTTCCAGTTGAAGTTACAAACGGAACACTTGAAGGAGATATTGCTCCTGGCGATATTACTTTCTTCCGTCTTCAGTCTACTGCTGATACAAAATTACGTGCATACA
>CATZVV010000108.1 GCA_958425285.1 uncultured Lachnoclostridium sp.
CGATTTGTCCTCGTTGAACTACTTCAAATCTCATATTCAACACCACTCCACTAAACTATCTGTCAAACTCTGGCACATACTGAGATTTCCAAATTTAGTTGTTTAAAATCGTTTTGTAATGATTTCTTTCACATTGGTAGATGGAGCAGCTGCTCCCTCCATAATTAACAAATAAGTAATGTATCAGCTTTTAGTATTTGAGACGTTCCTTTTATGTGATACTCTAATATCTTGTTCACTTGATAGTAGCGCGAAAATTATCTCAGCGTCTTCCAGTATAATGCGAATGGAAATACGCCGTTCTAATTCAGAGATATTACCCATATTTCACGCCTCAGTAATCCTGCGGATATGCATACCGGGCAATCGAATACTCACTGCTTAAGAAAAGTGCATTGTGGAAAAGAAGCAAATCGTACCCATACTCATAAGCAGGTGGAAGGAGTAAACTGGTTTGATACGAAACATACCATTCTCCATCCACTCATGCACTTTAATCAATTTCTGTTTTACATATGTTTCCTAACGATTGCCAACCGAACCTTCGGATCTATCCATAGCTGGAAGCCTGCAGCAATTTCAGGGTAAGCACTCACGCCTCCACCTTTACCTTGCTTTACCTGTATCCCAACAGCGTGAGTCTTTCGAATCCACAGAGATGGTGTAATGGTCAGTGATGTCGTATGTCCCTGATGAATCAGTTCCTCACAGGCCCTATCATCAAAACCTTCATTCATGTCATTTTCCCATTGGCGGAGAAACTCTAATGTGTTGCGGCTGCGCATCCAGCTTTGGATTACATATCCCGGCGACTCATCGGAATACTGCCTTGCCAATTCTGTCAGGGAGACCATGCCATCATAGGCCAGCATCCTCATATACAGGCTGATGGTCTCATGATAGTCCCTGATTTTTTGTGTGGTCCGCAGCTTTTCCTCATTCAATGTATCATAGAATCTCTCTTTTGCGGCGTCGGCCGCTTCTATATCGACCAATCCTTTTGTCAGAAGGGCATCAATGGCAGACTCATATTGAAATGCCAAGCGTATGTATCGCTCATGTAGTTCATTCTCGTTCATGGCCCATTCTCCTTTTTATTTAGTATAACAAGAGAAATGGGTTCTGTATAGTCTCATTTTGTATCAAAAACTGGAGACTGATACCTGACTGCCTTTCGTGGATACCCGGCTTTATCATAGTCTACATTGCAACGTCGAGCTTTCTCAAACTGAGTATCCATGTATATCTTAATACCAACCAGGGGGATATATTTTTTGTTCGCCAGAAGTTTATCCACGGCCGCCCTCGTCCATTTTACTTTTCCAGTTGGAGAAACCACCCCTTTTTTGAAAAGCAGATCAACAATCTTGCCTAAGCTGGCTCCGGCAAGGTAATCATCAAAAATGCTACGGACAACATCCGCCTTTTCTTCATGAATAACGATTTCCTTGCCAATCAAAACATAGCCATATGGAAGTTTCATAGTTGCCTCACTTTTTAAAACATAAATAAAAGCAGGTTTAAGGAAGATACCTTTTCCTTAAACCTGCTTGTTGACACATGTGATATGTAATTATAACTAATTTGTATCTCGCCATTTTGTGCTATATCGCCAAGTAAAAACAAAACCTGCGTATAACTATCGTTAAACGCAGGCTTTGTCTACAATGGAATGTGTAGACAAAAAAGATGCAGTCTGCACCAACTCCAAACTAGGGCCTAGCGTAGCGGGGCCGGTGTGGAAGTGAGGCGTAGTCACCTTTTCCCCCAAAAATAATATGATATGAAAAGCTAGCGCAAGGGGCGATCTAATATAGTGAGTCAATACTTTTTATACCCCATTTAAATCTCAATCGAAAGGTCATTCAACAATGCAACAAAGGATTCTACAAAAGCACCATCAAGGATCTTGCTTGGAGTATGAGATTGATAATTTATATGATTCACATCTGGAAGGTCGTCATATTTTCCTATCTCTTCATGCTTTAATGTTGTTGTCAGTATTACTTGCTTATCAATTGATTTTGAGATTTCAAGCACCGTATTTTCTTTTCCAGTCGATAAGTCTTCTGCTCGGAAGGAGTCAATTACTATTGGGAAACTGTGCCGCAACACAAATTGTAAGGCAAACAATTTCACCACATGAAAAATAGTCGCCTCGCTTCCAGAATACACCTCATTTCGCTGAGTAAATAAGCTTGAATATATTATATTACCATCCGGATCAATCTGATGGTAAAGTTCATTCATTTTGCCTATAATTGCTGATAACAAAGCTACTCTTTGCTCTTGCGTTTCAATCGATGCATTTTCACTGGCTAACAGTTGACTCTTTAATGTAGCGACTTCCATGTCTATCTCTTTAATTCTGGCTTCTGCATCTGAAGCCGAAAAAATATCTTTCTTGTAAGCGACAATAGATTCAAGAGAGACGCTTTCATCATCCATTAAAGATTGCAAACGTTCTTGCTCTATAATTATTTCTGCAGAAAGCCGTTCAATTTCTTCGCTATAAGCAGAAATTTTTTCTGAAATAGAATGAATGATTTCATTTCGCATTTCAACTGTAGACACATCAAACGAGTAGGATGTTTGAACTGACTCTCCAGTACTAAACGAGATATTTGTAGAGTTGCAATCCATGCATCGTAATTCTCCACACGATATTGTGCGATTTAAAGAGCGAAGTTCGTTAATCGTATGCTCCCATTTACTCTTACGAGTAGATACACTATTACGAGCCTTCCGTAATTCCGCAATTTTATTTTGGACTCTTTCAAGACTCTCTATTTTTTTACCAAATGCGAGGCGGTCACTCTCCGCGCTAAGATATGAAACAGGTGTTTTTTTCGATTTAAGTATTTTATGTTGTTGTAGCAATAGCTTTTTCTCGTCAGAAAGAGTTATTATATGACTCTTTATCTCATCAATCCTCTCTTGTGGAAGTTGCTCTCCAATTAAACCAGCATATGCGTAAAGCATATCGATAAAATCCTGTTTATTATAGAAGCCGTGATTGGCGATATTGGACGTGTCCTTCTTATCTTGTCCAATAAAGAAAAGCTGGACATATAGTACTGGATCTACAATCCTTAAAAGTTGATTTTTTGCTATTGACGGAAGTGGAAATATATTCCTGTTCCAATATCTTTTAAGTTCAGAAACATTATCAAAAATAAGTACAGTAGATTCACGCTTTAATACAAATCCATCGCCAGATCGGCAAAGTTTGAATATAATCCCAGCTTCTTCAAATTCGATATAGTAATAATACTTCTGAAATTCAAATGATGTAGGGAATGTTGGTTCATTTCCTAAAGCATACATCATTGATTGGATTACAATCGTCTTTCCCTTATTATTATCGTCGCTCGAAATGATGTTCACACCATTTGTGAAATTTCCTTCAATAAATGCTTCAGCAGCATTTCCTACAGCTACTTTCCGTATCTTCATTGTTGAACACCATCCTTGACTACAGAGATAAAGTACTTAAGTGATAGGGCGTCAAAGTCAGGACACCGAACAATACAATTAGGTATTGCCTGAATTTTTGTAAATAGAGACTGCACAGAGTCATCTGGATGTTCGACAATCAGTTGATATGTATTCTCAAATAGATACCAAAAACCATCTGCCGCATTTTTATTGAATAATGCCCTACATAAGGCACCTTGGCAATCTTCGAGCATTTCCCTCTGCCTTTCTGGTGGCCAAGTATTATAGATACTTACAAAAGATGGTGGTATTCCTTGACCCAGCGGATCTCTATTGATAATACGCTGTAAAGTCATTAAACGAATTTCATTATTAGTTAAGTGCCTGCAATAGTTTAACGCTTCATCAGTCGTTTCAATCACAATCCCCTCGACTGAAGAAATATTTTTTTTGCTTGCCTGTTTATCTCTTATCTCATTAAAAATAGCGTTAAGTATTTTTTCTTCTGGAATAATATTCGGATGTTGCCTTATAATTGCTTTTACATATTCACTTGGTTTTTTACCATCATCAATGACAAAAAACACTTTTCTCAGGAAACCATTAATGTTCTCATCGGTCAAGTCGGTGCTATCAATATATTCTTTTGCGGAACCTTCTTCATGTAAGCCTAACTTAATCTGTTCTATCGCTGCATCCTTTACATTTTCAATCCCAAAAGTTGTAAGAGAAGAATCTTTGCGAAGAGATCCGGTCACACTGCCAATAAATAGAATATATGCCTCAAAGGTTAATGGGCTCATATAATTCTTGAACAATGTGACAAGTTCTTTCCCGATAGCTTTGGGACTAACATGATGTGCGCCTTTTGATTGCACATCCCACAATCTGGATGCCATGTTGTCCATCCCAGTTAAGTCATTAAAGAAATCTACAACAAAGTAGTATATGTCATCACTATCGGGTCTGAAATTCATTAAATAAAGCAATGCCTTGGTTTCTGCCTCTGAACCAGATTTCCTTAATCTTTCAGATGATTTTACAGTGTATGACATATTCTCATCTCGCATTCATTTTCAGCTCATGCCAATCTAATGTTCTTTTATTTTTATATTATATCACAATTTTTCCACTTCTCAACAAAAAAGCAGGCACAGAGAGACACAGGCAGCACCCAAGCTGTCCACATTTTTCTGTGCCTGCTTCTTAGTAAGGAGATGGGTGATTTCAAAACTACAGACGAATCGGATGAAAATTTTTCTTTGGAGAGCATGCTTACTCGCTGAATCACCCTATATAACATGGATTCCAAATACTCCATAAGGTCGATATTTTTTGTAGAAATGAGTTCCATGATTTCCGTGACTTTGTTTTCTCGGCCTATATCGTGCCGGGCATCCAGCTCTGTACGCTTTTTATTTATCACAACAGGGCGTATTTCATTGATGATATCCTTGATTTGCAGGTTCACAACTTCACTCCCTGACACCAAAGCAGTCAGTCCAATTCCTTGACCAGTTCTTGAAGTTTGCTTTTTATAAAATAGACTGATTATAATAATTCCTTTGTCAATACCAGGCTCAAGTATTGTTAGCAGGGCAGGCGGCCTCTCTTCGTGTTAATCTTTTTCTACATGCTACACTAGTAGCATATTACAAGAAAGGGGCAAACATCATGACCTACACAGATCAAGAGAAAACCGATATCATCGCACAGTACAGGCAGGGCAAGCCAATCCAGGAATTATGCGCAGAATACAGTGTCTGCGTACGGACGATCTATCGCTGGGCAAAACTATACTGCCCAGCGGTTCCCGATGAAAGACGCACCTGCACCGTCAAAGAGTATGATGCACTTCTACACAAAGTCTCTAAATTGGAAAACATGGTCGCCGTTTTGCAAACCGTCGGCTGCACCGTCCATGCTCCGTTGAAGGAGCGACTGACGGAGCTAGAATTACTGTACGGCCAATATGATGTCCATACACTTTGTGAAGCTCTGAATGTTCCCCGCGGGACTTTCTATAACCACATTCTCCGAAATAAACGGAGCAACGCTTGGTTCGAAAAGCGGCGGGAGGAATATCGTATTCTGATTCAGAAGATATTTGATGAGTACCGCCAGGTGCTGGGTGCTGAAAAGATCCGCACAATACTTGTCCAACATGGCCATCAAGTCAGCACAGAATATGTGGCAAAACTGATGAGAGAGATGGGCCTAGCTAGTATCCGCAGCACTGCAAAACAGGACTACATGAAACTTCATGAACCGGAAAAGAAACGGAACATCCTCCAGCAGCAGTTTCAGGCGGACAAGCCCAACCAAATCTGGGTCAGCGATGTTACTTGTTTTAAGCTGGGGGAGTTCTATCTTTACACCTGTGTGATTTTGGATTTGTTTTCCCGCAAAATTGTCGCATACAAAGTATCCAGAAAGAACAGCACCCAGTTGATCACATCTACTTTCAAAATGGCATGGGCACAAAGAAACCCAGAAACAAAACTCATCTTTCACAGTGACCGAGGTGCTCAATACACCTCGCATCGATTCAAACAGCTACTACATGAGCACGCTGTGGTACAATCTTTCTCCAATTCAGGGCGGCCTCATGACAACGCTGTTGCTGAATCGTTCTTCGCTACACTCAAAAAGGAGGAGCTTTACAGGAAGGACTACACTTCCGAAACAGATTTCAAACGATGCCTTGCATCTTATATCGAGTTTTACAACACACAGCGGCCACATCGCACATTGAAAAACCGAACACCTTGTCAGGTAGAAGAGTTGTTCATGAACGGCAAATGAGGAGAGCAACTTACTGACATAACAGGGGTTCGAATCTCGTCGATTACACGTTTTGTGTTTTGATTTTACCCTGTTTGTATTTTTCAGGTGACACAAGACATGAAATACAGAAAGGCCTGAACCCCTTGCAATGCAAGGAGTTCAGGCATAAAATGACCCCACCCGTTCTGAACAACGACAAGCGTTTGTTCAAATTGGGTGGGGTCATTCATTTGGTGGACCCAATCGGGATCGAACCGACGACCTTACGGATGCGAACCGTACGCTCTCCCAGCTGA